>NZ_CASGGV010000042.1:0-12613 GCF_949319125.1 Frankia sp. Hr75.2
ACGACGAGGGTGGCGCCGAGTCCGAGAAGCATCGCCCAGGACGGGACGACGGTTGGCCAGGCCTGAGTGGTGGCGTAGCACGTGGTGACGCCGGTGCCGAGGATGAGTCCTGTGATCCCGCCTAGCGTGGACAGGAGAAGCGCTTCGGCGAGGAACTGGTTGCGGATGTCCCCGCGGGTGGCGCCGAGGGCGCGGCGGAGTCCTACCTCGCCTCGTCGTTCGAGGACGGAGATGACCATGGTGTTCGCGACGCCGATGCCGCCGACGAGTAGCGCGACCGATCCGAGGCCGAGCAGGAGCGCGCCGAGTGTGGAGTCGGCCGCGTGCTGTGCGGCGAGGGCGTCGGAGGGGCGGGAAACGTCAACCTCGTTGGGGGCCGCGGGGTTGGCGGTGCGGGCGAGCAGCGTCTGTACGGCTTCGACATGGTCGGGGTTTGCTCGGGTGTACGCGGTGGTCGGGTAGGTGTCGAAGCCGAGCAGGTCGGCAGCGACGGGCCAGCCGACGAGGGCGGCGCGGTCGAGTTCGGGTGCGAGGGCGACGTGGGCGAGGATGCCGACGACGGTGAACCACCGGCCACCGAGGTAGATCTGCTGGTCCGGTCCGGTCGAGTCGATGCCCAGGTGAGCCGCCGCTGTCGATCCAAGGACCACGGCGGGATAGTGCTGGGTCGCCTCGTTGAGGTAGGTACCGGCGACGATGTTGGCGCCGACGGTGTCGGGAAGGTCCAGTCTGGTTGCCAGCACGGCGATGCTGCCGGATTCCGCGGCCGGGATGTGATCGTTGCGGTAGATCCTGGCTTCCGGCACCAGGCCGGTGGCGCTGACCGACTTGACATCGCCGATCGCGCCGATCATTGCGACGGCCTCGGTCGGCAGGTGTGCCTGGTCGCCGAAGAGGTTCTGGCCGGGCCTGACGGTGAGCAGGTTGGTGCCGAGTGCGGCGATCTGGCGGTGGAAGTCCTCCCGGCTGGAGGAGGAGATGCCGACAACCGAGATCATGGCCGCGATGCCGATCGCGATACCCAGAGCGGACAGCGCGACACGCGTCGGTCGCGAGCGCAGACCGCCGGCGCCGACTCGGATCAGATCCCGCGCCGCGAGCCGGACCGGGCGAAGCACCCTGTTTACATCCGGCACCGGTCCGACGCACGCCGCAGGTCCGGGCCTGCTCGTCGGCGAGTTGCCGTCCCGGGCAGCTGCGTCACTCGTTGCAGAGGCATCGGTCGTTGATCGGGCGGTGATCATACGCGGGCTCCCTGAGGTGTCCGGACGTCTCCGCTGTCGCCGACCTTGCGGCCGTCCCGCATCTCGATGCGTCGCGGCAGGGCTGCGGCGATGTCGCGGTCATGCGTGATGATCACGACAGTGGTTCCGGCGGAGTGGAGCTGTCGTAGCAGGGCCATCACCTCGCCCCCGGACGATGAGTCGAGGTTGCCGGTGGGTTCGTCGGCGAGCAGAAGCATTGGCTCGCCGATCACGGCGCGGGCGATCGCGACGCGTTGGCGTTCGCCGCCGGACATCTGGTGCGGCCGGTGGTGGACTCGTTGACCGAGACCGACCCGGTCAAGGGCGGCGCGCGCGCGTTCGAGCCGTTCCGCACGGCGCACGCCGGTGTACAGCAACCCGTCGGCCACGTTGTCCAATGCCGGTACGCCAGGGGCGAGATGGAACTGCTGGAAGACGAACCCGATGCGTTGCGCGCGTAGTGCCGAGAGCTGGTCGTCACTCAGCGTATGGACCGGCTGGCCATCGACGGTAAGGGTGCCCGTCGTCGGCCTGTCGAGGGTGCCGAGCAGGTGGAGCATCGTCGACTTGCCCGATCCGGACGGCCCGACGATCCCGACGAGCTCGCCATAGTTGATCCGCAGGCTGACTTCGGCCAGCGCGCTGACCGGGCCAAAACGCCTGGACACCTGGTCGAGGACGACGATGGGAACCGCGGCGCTCACTGGGCGACTCGCACGGCGACGCCCTCGGTGATGCCCGCCCCACTGATCTCGACCTTGCCGTCAGCGAACAATCCGGCCTTGACCGGCAGAAGCACCGGCCGCCTGTCCTGGACGGTCTGTACCGCGTACCCACCGTCCGGGTTCGCTAGGAGCGCGGTGATCGGCACCATCAACACGTTCGTCCGCTGCTCCGTGACGATCCTCAGTGTCACCGGCGATGAGTCGAAGCCGCCGGCGAGCGCGGACGGATCGTCGAACGACACGATCACGGTGACGAAGGTCTTGTTCTGCTCCTCGATGGTCTGCGCGACAGTGCCGACGCTGCTGACCGTGCCGTCGAGACGTTGACCGGTCGGAATGGTGATGGTCGCCGGGTCGCCGGTGTGGACGAGATGTTGCAGCGACACGTCCAGCGGGATCGATGCCACCTGCGTGGTGCCGCTGTAGGTGAGGACCTGCTGGTTGGGTTGCAGGCCCAGATGGCTGCCGACCGGGATGGCCTGGAGGGCGACCCGGATGTCGCCGTCGTGGACGAAGATCTGGTCGGGTGGGACGGTGCCTGTGACGGGTAGCCCGCTCTTGGCCTGCCACGCCTGCACGGCCGGGGCGGTGGCGGCGTCGAGGGTGTCATCGACGGTGAAACCCGTGTAGCCCAGCTCCTGGAGGCTGGCCTCCAGCTCCTTCACGTCGGGACCCACTGTGCCTGTGGCGAGTGTCCGGTACGGCGTCGCGGTGCCGTGCAGGAGGATGACCGGCCTGCCGTCGACCGCGTACACGGGTTGGCCGATCTTCACCGTCGTGCCCGGCGCGGCGATCCAGGTGACGACTCCGGACTGCTGCTGGGCGACGAGCCCTACCGGCTCGCCGTAGGAGATCAGGCCGCCGACCTGCTGGGTCTGGGTGAGGGTGCCGCGTTGGACCGTCGCGGTCGCCGCGGGAACCAGACCGGTCGGCGGCGATGACGAGCCGCCACCGAATCCCACCGCGGCGGCGACGATCAGGACGGCGACTCCCGCCCCCGCGAGGACGAACAGGTACCGGCGTGGAAGGCGCCGTAGCGGGCTCGCCAGCAGGGCGACCGTCGCCCGTGCCCAGGCCCCGCTCGGCACACGCCGGTCGCCTGCCTCGTGCTCGGCTGCCGTCGGTGGGGCGGTCGCGAAAGTCCCATCGGTCCTGGTCTCGTCCGTTCCGGTTCCGGCCATGGTCACGCGCCCGCCTTGTCCAGGATGGTCTGGCACTGCTGGGCCGCCTGTTGGAACGCCGGATCGTTGCGGTCGACGTCCGCGCCGGCGAAAAGGCCGCCGGCCGAGCCGGGCTGGGGGTCGGGGAAGCTCGGCAGGCCGTTGTCGCGCATGCACTGCGCGAAGGCCACATAGACGTCGAGATCCGCGTCGCTCGGTTCTCCCCGACTGCCGACGGGCAGCAGATCCTGGCAGGCGGCCAGGGCCTGCTTCACGGCCGGATCGTCCGGATCAACACCCTCCCCGAACTGCGGAACTCCCGTGGACGGGTCCGGGTCAGCCATGTCGATTTCGTGGTCGCGCATGCACTGCGCGTACGTCTGTACCGTCGGTGTCCCCGTGCTACCGCCACCGGACGCCGTCCCGCCCGGGGCCGTGCCGCCGCCGGAGCCGCAACCGGCCAACGCCATGACCACCAGACTCAGGCCGGCGGCCACCACTGCCAACGGACGTGCGGTCCTGATCATCCGTGCCCTCCGTCGTGAACTGGGCTAGCGAGTACGGCATCCAGTGGACTGCGTCGCGGATAACCGGGCCGTAACGTCGGCGGCCGCTGGTTATCCGCCGGTTATGCCGGCGGCGCCACTCTGGACGGGCACCGCATCGCCGATGCATGCGAGGAGAGGGGTGGAGAGCGGATGGTTCGGGTGATGGTCGTGGAGGACGAACCAGAGCTCGCCGGTGCGCTCTGCGAGGCGTTGACACGCGAGTCGTTCGCGGTCGACGTGGCCTACGACGGGGGCGAGGCGCTGGAGAAATACGCCGCTCACGACTACGACGTCGTCGTCCTGGACCGGGATCTGCCCGTCGTGCATGGCGATGATGTCTGCCGCGCGATCGTGGCGGCCCAGCGATCGACGCGGGTGCTGATGCTCACGGCCGCCTCGGCGATCCGCGCCCGGGTCGAGGGGCTCGCGATCGGCGCCGACGACTACCTCGTGAAGCCGTTCGCGCTGGCAGAGCTGTCCGCCAGAGTGCACGCTCTCGCCCGCCGCACCGCGCCGGCCGCCGCTCCAGTTCTCAAACGCGCCGGCCTGCGAGTGGATCAAGCCAGCCGGACCGTCACCCGAGACGGCCGCTCCGTCACTCTGACGAACAAGGAGTACGCGGTCCTGGTCGAACTGCTCCGCGCCAGCGGCGGCATCCTGTCCGCCGAGCAGCTACTGGAGAAGGTCTGGGACGAGAACATCGATCCCTTCACCAACACTGTCCGCATGACGGTGATGAAACTGCGCCGCAAGCTCGGCACACCTCAACTGATCGAAACGCTGCCGGCGGCCGGATACCGCATCCGATGAGCCGCCTGAGCCTGCGCGCCCGTCTCACCGTCCTCTACGGCGCGCTGTCGATTCTCGCCGGAGCGGTCATCCTCACGCTGCTCTACCTGGTCGTCCAAGCCCGCCTCGACGCAGAGCTCACCGGAGACGCCGAGTCCCGCATCGCCGCTCTTCAACAGCGGGCCGGTCAGGCAGGCGAAGCGACGATCACCACACCCAACGGGAGCCGGATCAGCCTCGACGACCTCACCGAGCAGATCAGGGGCAACGAGGAAAAGATCAGGAACGCCGCCCTCGACACACTGCTCGTTCGGGGCAGCGGCATCGTCCTTGCCATAGGCCTCGCCACCGCGGGCACCGGCTGGATCATCGCCGGCCGGGGCCTGCGACCGCTCCACGCCATCACCGCCACCGCCGAGCAGATCGCACGGTCCACCGGCCCGCACCGCGACCTCAGCCGGCGGATCGCGCTGACCGGACACAGCGACGACACCCAACGGCTAGCCGATGCCTTCGACGCCATGCTCGAAACCCTCGACCGCGCCTTCGATAGCCAGCGCCGCTTCGTCGCGAGCGCCTCCCATGAACTTCGCACCCCGCTCGCCTTGGAGCGCGCCGTGATCGAGCTCGAAGCGACCAAACCGGCCGCTCACCCCGACACTGTGCACTTCGCCGACCGCCTGCTGGCCATCAACACCAGGAACACCGACCTCGTCGACCGGCTCCTGACCCTCGCCGACGGAGGTAACGAACTCACCGAACCGGTCCCCGTCGATCTCGCCGACGTCGCGGCCGACGTTCTCGCCCAGACCAGCACGGACACCCCGACCAGCGCCCGGATCACCGCCGACCTGGTTACCGCTCCAGTGCTCGGCGACCCCATCCTGCTCCACCAACTCGTCCGCAACCTGGTCGAGAACGCGGTCAACCACAACGTGCCGGGTGGCTGGATCAAGATCACCACCGGTATCGACACCGGCCAGACGTACCTGGCCATCGCGAACAGCGGCTTGCTAATGCTCCCCCGTGAGGTGAACGGACTCTTCGAACCCTTCCGGCGCGGCCGGTCCGACCGAACACGTGACACGGGCCGCCGCGGGTTCGGCCTCGGCCTCACGATCGTCAAGGCCATCTCCGACAGCCATCACGCGCAGATCACCGCGCTCCCCCGGCAGGACGGCGGAATGGACCTCCGCATCACATTCCCTGCTGGGCTATCACGCCGGTGACAGTCCAACCGAGACAGCGCTACGGCCACGCTCTCCCCTAGCGCCTGCACGCCGCCGACGGCGCCATAGACGACTTCCTGAGCGGTATGGCCATGGACAAGCCGGACGGAGACCGACACTGACCCGGCTTGGCTACACAGTTGGCTACATAACCATCAACGCCTACCCCGCCAGGTCGGGCGCAGCCCGACACCCGGGGGTCCGGGGGTCGCCCCCGGGCAGACATCGCGGCTGGTGGCGAAGCTGACCGAAGGTCAGCGAGCAACCGAATCCAGCTCGTGGACAAAACCGTCCACAATACGAACCACTACCCGAACATCGTGGTGCCGATCATATCGCTCGGCACCTAGACACTCCGAGCTACCTACCTGCGGTTTCATCGCGCTGAACCTCGGTCGTCGTCCGCACCCAACCAGCACTAATACGAACCTGAACCTGCAGGTCGACGGCCCGACCGTGGCCATCGACCTGCCCTACCTGCCAACGCGAAGATCCGACGGGCCGGCTACCCCGGCAACACGAACGCCAGGAAGATCGAATAGGGATTGACTGGTGTGCGGCTGTGCCGCACTCGAAGATCCCGACATGAGATAGCATTCCGCCTGGATGGCTATGTTGAGTCGCCGACTATTCTAGAAGTGTTACTGGCACCTCTGGATTCGAGCCCCCGACGGGCCACCACGCTCCGTAACGAGCTTCTGACCTGGGTATATAGGTTGGACCTATCGATCAATGCCAGCGTCGGCAGCCCGCGAATGCCGGTCAGGGGGGCGGAAGGTCGGTTCGTACAATGCCAGGGCTTCCCGGCGGCCCGCGTCGGTGGTGACTGTCAGTTCTTGGCGTCTTCGCTCACGCAAGATCCGACGCCTGACCGAACCGGTCTGCCTTCGGACCTCGCCGATCTCCTCGATCGGGTCGGCTGAACCTCGCCTACCCCGCCCGATGCTGAGCGGCGCAGCACTGGTCATGGCCGGGTGTGAACGGGAGCGCGAGCACGAGTAGCCGTCCGGCCAAGTGCCGACTTGGTAACTCTCGGTCGGTGCGCGAAGCCGTATTGGCGGCCACAGCGGCCGTAATCGGACGCCCTTGGGCCTAGCCTCCGACCGCCGACCCGACAGCTTCCAGCGGATGGATCGTCAGGCGCCCGACGCGCTGCCGAGCTGTCAAGGGCGGCACCGCACGCCTTCCGGGGACCTGGTGGCTCGTCAGTCGGCGGTGGTGTCGGTCCTGGTGTCGGTCAGCAGCGCGACGACGAGTGCGCGCAGGTCGTCGAGCCGGTCGGAGCCGAGGTGCCGTTCCCATTCCTGTTCGACGGCCAGCGCGGTGCGGCGCATCGTCCGCAGCGCGGCGAGCCCCCGCGGGGTGAGCTCGACGACCCGGGCCCGGCCGTCGGTCGGGTCGGCGGACCGCGTGACGTAGGCGCCCTTCTCCAGGGTGGTGACCACCTGCGCCACCGCCTGCCGTGACACCCCGAGGTGGCCCGCGAGCTCGGAGACCCGCCGGCCGCCGCCGAGCAGCGGGACGAGCAGCTGCGCGTGGCCGGGGCGGAGACCGGTCAGGCCGGCGTCGGCGAACCCGGCCGCGACCCGCGCGGCCTGGGTCATCGCCAGCGTCTGCACCAGAGCCGGAACGGTCTGCACGCCGAGCGGCCGGGCCATCTCTCCCACGCCAGTATCCTGCCATTGCAGATAGGCAAGGTCCTTGCCTATCATGCGGCCATGAAGAGGATCTGCGGCTTTCGTCCGCCTCGCCGCGTTCGCGTGACGCTCGTCGTCGCCGCGCTGGCGACCGGCCTCACGGCCTGCGCGCCGGGCGGTCTCGGCTTTGGCGGGCCCGGTCCGGCGCCGGCCAGCCCGACCCGCGCCTCCAGCGCCGCGCCGTCTGCGACGCCGCCGCCGGCCGCTCCCACCTCCACCGGCCCCACGGGCGTCCCGTCCGCCAGCCCGGGTCCGCCGGACACCGGGACGGCGCCGGCGCCGTCCGACATCCCGGTGGGCAGGTCCACCCAGACGGTCCTCAGCGGTGGCACGTCGCGGACCGTGCACGTCTACCGGCCGGCCGGCGTCACCGAGCCGGCGCCGCTCGTTGTGATGCTGCACGGCGGGTACGGCGGCGGGGTCCAGGCTGAGCAGGCCTACCATTGGGACGCCGCCGCCGACGCGGGCCGTTTCCTCGCGGTCTTCCCCGACGGCAGCGACCGGTCCTGGAACGCCGGCGGCGGCTGCTGCGGCCCCGCGGCCCGCTCCGGCGTCGACGACGTAGCCTTCCTGACCGAGACGGTCGCGTCACTGGGCCGTCAGATCACCCTCGACCCGGACCGGATCTACGTCTCCGGCGTCTCCAACGGCGGCGCGATGGCCTACCGGATGGCCTGCGAGACCGACCTGTTCGCCGCCGTCGGCGTGGACTCCACCACCATGCTCGTCGACTGCGCCGACGCCGCCCCGACCTCCGTGCTCCACATCCACGGCACCGACGACCCGATCATCCGATTCGACGGTGCGCCCGGACAGCCCTACAGCCCGAACAGCCCGCCCATCGACGGACCGCCCGTCCCCGAGGTCAACGCGACCTGGCGAGCCGTCGACGGCTGCGCCGAGCCCCACACGAGCACGGTCGGCGTCGTCACGACCTCGACGGCCAGCTGCCCGGCCAGCCGCCGGGCCGTCGAACTCGTGACGATCGCCGGCGCCGGACACCAATGGCCCGGAGCGACCCCCAAACCCGCCGCACAGGTCCTCGGCGCCAGCTCCCCGTCGACCGCCCTCGACGCTACCGACACCATCTGGCGGTTCTTCGCCGAGCACCCCCGACCAGACGACGACCCGTCCAGCGACTGACCCGTCCCCAGCCCCGACCGCCCGCCTGGTCCTGCCGGCGGGTGCGCTGGCCTGGACCCGCTGCCGGGTCGAACCCGTCCCAGCAGCAGTCGGCCCTGCGTCGGCGCCGTCCACTGCTCCACCAGCCCTCCAGCTCTGCCGATCCTGCGACCAGCGTCTGGTGTTCTCCGAACCGTCGGCGGGACCACTCCTGCGTCCGCCCCCGCCATCGGCCACGCGTCGGTCCGGCCGCTCCCCGGCCAGCCCGCCCCGGGGAGGGCGACGACAACGTGCGCCCGGTCCGTACACCGTCTGGCTCGCAGAACCACTGCCGAGGAACGGCCGTCGTGGCGACGGGTTGACAGGTCCGGCCGCTCCGCTAGATTTGTGGTCGAGCGACCAACTATCGGAGGGTGGTAATGGGGCGGCGGCAGCTGTTCGACTCGGACGAGGTCCTGCTGACGATGATGCAGCTGTTCCGCCGGCAGGGCTTCCACGCCACGTCGCTGCGGGACCTGGAGGCCGCGACGGGGCTGCACCCAGGGAGTCTGCACCGCTCGTTCGGGAATAAGGACGAGATCTTCCGGTCGGCGCTGGACGCCTACGTCGACCGGGTGGTCCGCCGCCGGGTCGCGGACCATCTCGAACGGGTTGACGACCCGCTCGACGGCGTCCGGAGCTACTTCACCTCGACGTTCGAGACCGGGCTGGACCGTGACCCTGGCTGTCTGGTGACGAACAGCGCGGTGGAGTCCTACGCGCTCGACGAGCTCACCACCCGCGGCGTGCGGCGCGGGCTGGACGCGATCGAACAGGGCTTCGCAGGCGCGGTGGAACGTGCCCGGGAGGCCGGGCAGATCCCGGCGGGCCGGCCCGCCGGCCGTCTCGCGCTGCGTCTGTTGGTCGACTACCAGGGCGTCCTGGTCTTGGTGCGGTCCGGCGCCGAAGCGTCACGGCTGCGGCAGGTCACCGACGACATCGTGACCTCGCTGCGGGAAACACCCGGCTGACCGACCACTCCACCGAAGCGGTTCACCCTGGGCAGACGCGGAATCCGCGTCCGCACACAGCCCTGGGCACGCCAGGCCCCCGCTGGTTGATCGACCTCGCCCACGTCTGCTTCGCCGTGCTCACATACCCCTGGAGGCTCCCCTTGTCCGGTTCCCGAGCAGTGCTCGTCCTCACCTCGCACGCCCGCTTCGGCGACTCCGACCGTCCCACCGGCTTCTGGTACGAGGAACTCGCCGCCCCGTACCACGTCCTGACCGACGCCGGCGTCGAGGTCACCCTCGCCTCGCCGGCCGGCGGACAGCCGCCCGTCGATCCCGCCAGCCTCACCCCGGCCGCGGTCACCGACGCGGTGGACCGGTTCCGCGCCGACCCCGACGCCGTCGCCCGCCTCGCGGCGACCGTGCCGCTGGCCGGTCTGGACGACAGCGCTTTCGACAGCGTGGTCCTGGTCGGCGGGCACGGGACGATGTGGGACTTCCCCGCCAACCCGCCACTCGCCGACCTGCTGACCGCCGTCCTGTCCCGGGGCGGGACAGTCGGCGCGGTCTGCCACGGCGCCGCCGCGCTCGTGGACCTCCAAACCGCGGGACGTTCCGTCGTCGACGGCCGGCAGCTGACCGCGTTCAGCGACAGCGAGGAGGAGCTGGTCGCCGCGACCGGGCTCGTCCCGTTCTCGCTCGAACAGCGGCTGCGCGCTCTCGGCGCCCGGTACGCCGCGGGCCAGCCCTTCGCCCCGCACGTCCTGCGCGACGGCCAGCTCGTCACCGGGCAGAACCCCGCCTCCTCGACACGGGTCGCCGAACTCGTCGCCGATGCCGTACGGCCGGCCCGGACCGCCCCCACCCGGCCGTGAGCGGGCATCACAACCTCGCCGAGCATGTCCTCGACCAAGTCGAACCGCTGGGCGGGATGAGCCTGCGACGATTCTTCGGCGGCTGGGCACTGTGCCACGCCGGCCGCCAGGTTGCCATGGTCATGGACACCCTCTACGTCAAAGTCCCCGACCGGGAACGGCCGGCGTGGGAGACCGCGGGCAGCCGGCCCTTCACCTACCACGCAGCCGGCAGGATCGTGACCGTCCGCGCCTACTACAGCGTTCCCGACGGCGCCCTCGACGACCACGACGCCCTTACCGACCTCGTCCGCCACGCCATCAGTCACCTTCCCGGACTGGGCCGGACGTGAGAGCCGTCGACTTCCTCGAAGCCGGCCGAGACCCCACTGCCCACGGTGAGACCCGCCACCGTGCCACCTCGCCGTCCAGCGGCGGTGTCCTGCGGCCGGCGCTGGTGGACCGGCCGGCCCCGGTGCCGGGGCCGCGAGAGGTACGGGTCCGGGTGCACGGCGCGGCCCTCAACCGGGCCGACGTCCTCATGCGCCACCGCCGCTACCCCAACCCGCCAGCCCGGCCGGGACTCGAATACGCCGGCCTGGTCGACCAGACCGGCAGCGCCGTCGAGGAGTTCCAGCCAGGCGACCGGGTGTGGGGACTGGCCAACGGCCTCGCCCTGGCGGACTACGTGGTCGTCCCCGCCGACCACACCGCACCGGCACCCGAAGGCATCGACCTCGTCACCGCCGCCGCGATACCCGAGGCGTTCCTCACCGCCTACGACACCCTGTTCACCCTCGCCCGCACACAACCAGGCGAACGGGTCCTCATCCACGCCGTCGGCTCCGGCGTCGGCACCGCCGCCCTCCAGCTCGCGAACCTGGCCGGCGCGACCACGATCGGCACGAGCAGGTCCGCCGCCAAGCTCGCTGCCGCGCGCCGCCTGGGTCTCGACCACGCACAGCTCGTTCCCGCGAGCCCGTGCGACATCCTCGACGCCACAGGGCCGGCCGACGTGGTGCTGGACCTGGTCGGCGCCGACCTCGCCGCCAGCGTCGCGGCGACCGCCAGCCACGGACGGATCGTCCTGCTGGGCGCCCTGGCGGCACGCGAGCAGCACCTCGACCTCGTCGACGTGCTCTCCCGACGACTCACGCTGCACGGAAGCATGCTCAGAACCCGCAGCCACACCGAGAAGACCGCCCTGACCCGGCTGCTCGCCCGCCGGATCGGCCCGCTGCTCCGCGCCAGCCGCCTCCAGCCCGTCGTCGACACCACGTACCCCGCCGACCAGGCAGAAGCCGCGTTCGACCACCTCGACAGCGACACCACCTTCGGCAAACTCGTCCTCGACTTCACCGCCCACCCGTCCTCGGCCTGCTAGCCGCAGCCGCCAACATGGCCTGGTGTCGCCTGGCGCGTCATCGACCTGCTGGACTTACGGAAGCCGGCTGTCCGACTCTCCAGCCCGAATCGGGGGCTCCAACCGTGACCCACGCTGACCCAAGGGCCACAATGTTCCGGGCGGCTGGATCAAGATCGGCACCGGCCAGATGTACCTGGCCATCGCGAACAGCGGCCCGCTACTGCTCGCCCATGACGTGAACGGGCTCTTCGAACCCTTCCGGCGCGGTCGGCCCGACCGAACACGTGACGCAGGCCGCCGCGGGTTCGGCCTCGGCCTCACGATCGTCAAGGCCATCTCCGACAGCCATCACGCACGGATCACCGCTCTCCCCAGGCAGGACGGCGGACTGGACTTGCGCATCACATTCCCGGCAGCGCCCTCATCCCGGTGACGGCCCAGCCGGGACAACGCCGTGATCCTCCGATGCCCCGAACGCCTACGCGGCTGGTCACCTCGCCATACCCGCACATCCGACCGCGACAGCACCACCTTCGCCACCGGCCTCGACGGGATCGCAGCTTCACGACGCTTCGACCCTCAAGCCGCACTTACTACAGTGAGTAACAAGACAGCCGAGGAACACGAGGGGACTTGAACCACCCACAAGCCCCTGACCTGCACAAACGCATCGCCGCCACGCGACACGCAGCCAGCCACACCAGCAAAACGATCAATAAATTGAACGTTTTCGCAGGTCGGCACGTATGTGACTCTGCGTGGTGGAGACGAGGGGACTTGAACCCCTAACCCCTGCCTTGCAAAGTCGGTCCGGTTCGTCCGCCGGCGTCCGTGCTCGTCCGCACAGTCGGCCGGGCCTGGGCGCCGGTTCCGCTGACGTCCGCCGGTGT
>NZ_CASGGV010000043.1:0-12456 GCF_949319125.1 Frankia sp. Hr75.2
CCTACTTGGCGGCTGGTGACACGGACCCGAGTCCTGGGCCTGGACGAAGACACCCTCGGGTGAAAGAACTTCAACGATGTTCTCTGACACACAAGGCGAGAGGAACTCCGTGACCGAGCACAGCCCGACCCCAACCATCCCTGACGACGTGCCCACCTCCGTGGTCTACGACATGGCCGCCGAGACCGCCACGCACCTGTCGGCCCGCTACGTGCGGCTCTCGGAGAGCGTCGCCACCGAGGACGAGCGTCAGCGCTGGTGGACCAAGGTCATCGAACTGCGGGACGCGAAGGACGCGGTCGACGCCCACGACCGGGCCACCCTGCTCGCCCGAATCTCCGCATGGACGGCTGAGATCCGCGCGTTGGACGAGGAGCGCCGTGGCTGACCGCGACCCCTACGAGCTGCCCCCGGGCCAGCTGCAGGAGCGCTTCGACAGGCTGGTCGTGCCCTACGTCTTCGCCGGCCGCCGACCCCAGCGACCGGCCGATCGCGATCCTCACCGGCGCGCAACCGGCCGCCGGCAAGAGCCAGGCCATGGCCTCGGTCCGGCAGCAGAACGCGGACCGCGACGTGATCCAGCTGCCGGGCGACGAACTGCGACAGTTCCACCCGGACTTCCTGGAGTTGATGGACACCAACCCCATCGGCATGGTCCCGGCCACCCAGCAGGCGTCGACCGCCTGGATGCAGATGAGCTTCGTCTACGCGGTCGAGCACGGCTACTCCTTCGTCGCCGAGGGAACCTTCCGCAACACGGACGCGGTGCTCGCCGACGCCCGCTTCTTCGCGACCGGCCGGCGCGGTGAGAAGTTAACGGCCCCGCTCCCCGAAGGCCGCCACCGTCACGAGGTGTGGGTGCTCGCCCTCGCGGTCCGGGCGGAGCGCAGTCGGCTCGACGCCATGTACCCGCTACCTGGCGCCCGGCGCGGAGCCCGG
Organism: Frankia sp. Hr75.2; assembly: GCF_949319125.1. NCBI lineage: Bacteria > Bacillati > Actinomycetota > Actinomycetes > Frankiales > Frankiaceae > Frankia > Frankia sp. Hr75.2. The sequence continues at coordinate 940 of NZ_CASGGV010000043.1, forward strand.
CCGCTGGGTCTGGCCCGTGTGGGCCCAAGCCTCGTACGACACGATCCCCACCACGGTGGCCGCCGCCGAGATGAGCCCACACGTCCACCGTCTGATCGTCACCAACCGGACCGGCGCCGACCTGTACGTGAACGTCCGCCAGGCCGACGGCACCCTGCTGCGCCCGCCGACGGCCGCCGAAGCAATCCACGCCGAGCGGGCCCGCCCGCTGCCAGTCGCCGAGGCCGACGGCTGGCTGGCACGCCAGCAGGACGTCGTGCTCCAGTTCGTCGCCACCGATCAGGTCACCGCGACGACTCACGAGGGGCTGGCCATCGCCATCACGGACGCCCGGACCATCATCCCGATGTCGAGCAGCGCCGGCGGCCAGCGGCTGCTCGATGCACAAGCGATCCAGAGCGGACTGAGCCAGGTGCTCCAGTGGGCACACGAGGGCCCTCATCTGCAGCGCCCCGTGCTCCTCGTCCCGGACTCAGTACTCCACACGCGGCTGCTTCGCCCGGGCGGCCAGACCGACCCGCGCCCGACGGAGCTGCGAACCGAACTCGGCCGCCGAGCAGCACTGAACCCGACGGTCCGCACGGCCGAAGACGCGATCCGCACAAGCGCCCAGACCTTGGCCGAACTACGCCGCGGCGGCCTGACCCCCAATAACCAGATCGACGTCACCGGCCAGACCGCCGCGGCTCGCGATGCCGCCGCCCAGATCACCCCAGCGGCGCCCTCACATGCCACCCGGTCCCCGGCACAGGCGTCGTTCTCTAAGCCTCTCAAGCCATCCCCGCCTCCCAGGGGCAGTGGCCCACCGCCTGGACCTGGAACCCCACCACCCGGCCCGCAGATCGGCCGGGGACCCAAAGGCCTATAGGGGGAGCGGCCGGAATACGGCCGGAAGCCGCCGTAGCGATCTTCGGCGGCCGGTCGCTCCCCTTGGTCGCCGTCGACATCCCGGACGACGGCACCGGCGAGGAGCCCGGGTGAGGCGCAGATTTCCGCAGGATTGAACGCTAAGGATTGATCTTGCGGGTGGCGCGTTCGAGGACCCGATAGACGGTCGCCCGGGAGACGGATGGAGAACAGTTCGGCGAGCTCGGCGATCGTGTGCGTACCCGCGCTCTGGATCTCGACGGGGTGGGCCTGCTCGGGGTCGAGCGTGATCGGTACAGGATCCTCCGGTAAGCGCAGTGCCGCTGACGCCGCGTTCTGTGGTCAGCGGTGGGGGTGCTGGCCGGTGGGACGGATGACGATCTCGCCGATGTCGACGGTGTCGGGTTGGTCGAGGGCGAACAGGACGGTGCGGGCGACGTCGTCCGCGTCGAGCGCCGGGTCGGTGACGCGGCCAGGTGATCTCTCTCCGGTGTCGACGAGTCCGGGTTGGATGAGGGTGACGCGGACGCCGGTTCCGGTGACTTCGGCGCGGATGGACTGGGCCATGGCGGTCACGGCCCACTTGGTGGCGGAGTAGAGCTGGCCGGGGACCGTGACGCGACCGGTCACCGACCCGGTGAGCAGTAGGTGCCCACAGGAGCGCACGAGGGCGGGCAGGGTGGCGCGGGCGACGAGGGCCGTGCCGTAGACGTTCGTGAGCACCATCTCGCGCCACCGCTCCGGGGAGCCGGTGGCGTGCAGGAACGAGGTGGGGGTGAACACCCCGGCGTTGGCGAACACGGCGTCGAGCCGGCCGAACACCTCCTCGGCGCGGGCGGGCAGGGCAGCGACCTGCTCCCAGTCCTGTACGTCGCAGGGCACGGCTACGGCCTTGGTCGGGCCGCCGAGGTCGTCGACGAGGGCGTGCATGCGGTGTAGTTCCCGCTGCTGTTTGGTCGACAGCTTGGGCTGCTTGCCCCGCAGCTTCCCGCGGGCGCGGGCGACCGCCATGCCTTCGCGGGTGCGCAGGCGCAGCAGATCGACTTCGAATTCGGCGAAGGTGGCGAGGATGTTGAAGAACATCTTGCCCATGGGGTCGGTCGGGTCGTAGACGGTGCCGCCGAGGGAGAGCCGAATGCCGCGGGCGGCCAGGGAGTCGGCGATGTCGCGGGCGTCGGGCACGGAGCGGGCGAGCCGGTCGAGTTTCGGTACGACGAGGGTGTCGCCGGCTCGGACGGCGGCGAGGGCTTGGTCGAGGCCGGGCCGGGCGCGGGTGGTGCCGGTCAGGCCGTGATCGAGGTAGATCCGGTCTTCGGTGACGCCGAGCTCGGTGAGCCGGTCGTGTTGGGCGGTGAGGTCCTGGGCGTCGGTGGAGCAGCGGGCGTAGCCGATCAGGATCGCGGTCACCGGGGGAGCGTACGGATAGCCCCCGACAACTGAGACAGTCTCCGGACGGGTCTTGTGAGACGCCGTTCGCCCTGGTCACATTGGCTGGTGATGTCTGTGGCGTGGTGTTCGTTGGGGGTTCCTCTAACGAACACCACGCCGATCATCGGTTCAGGATTGTGTGATCGGTGCCTGAAGTTCGGTCACCCAGCGTCCAGGAGCCCCCGAGGGGCATTCGAGGTAGAGCTCGCGGGGGTATCCGACAGCCCGGTAGTCGCTGGTGTCGATCCATGCAGCCAGGGTCTGGCCGGTGGAGACGACCACGTTCATGGACCCGCGGTGCACGATGGTGGCCGCGGAGGGGATCTCCGGGAGGTCCACGATCGCGAAGTCGTGGCTGGCGTCGGGCTCGGCCGCGACCGGCAGGGCCGCATGGACGATGATCGTGTCATCTCCCCGCGGAGAATCCGAGTAGTAGGCGATGGCGGGTCCCGTCGGGGTCAGGCCGACGTGTGCCAGCCGGCCGACGAGGTCGGGGAAGAGTGGCTGCAGGACCGGTCCGATGTCCTCGGGTGCGTAACTGACGGCTGTGGCCACCAGTTCCGCGACCCGGACCGGGGTGATGCGCTTGACCAGAACATCGTCGGTGGGCATGCGTCCCTCGTTCTCGATCGCGCGGAGCCTCGCCTGCACCCGGGCCAGCCGGGCGGTGTCCGCCGCGATCGTCGCCTCGAGTTCCGCTCGACGCAGCCTCAGCATGCCGCGCAGCTCCTCGACGCTGACCTGCTCGTCGAGGATCACCTGCACGTGCTGGAGGGTGAAGCCGAGGTCCTTCAAAGCGATGATGCGGTTGAGCCTGGCGAGCTGACCGGCCTGGTAGAAGCGGTAACCGCTTGCCGGGTCGACGCGGGCGGGCCGCAACAGTCCGATCGCGTCGTAGTGACGCAGCATGCGAACCGACACGAGCCCGCGCCGGGCGAAGTCTCCGATACTGAACATGACGCTTCCTGGTGTAGAACCTGCCACCGTGTCACGGTCAAGGCCGGCCCAGACGATTGTTCGACGTCGTCGACATGGTCGCGCTCGACAACCCGGTAGCAGGCCGTGAAAGGCGTGCCACCGCACGGATCCGGGGCTCAGTGGCCGGGCCTGCCTCAGCCGGGACCGGCTGGTCATCGTGGCTCATTGCTCGTCGGTGTTGGTGGGGTTCCGTAGTGGGCGTAGGTCTCCGGCCAGACCGGGCCGGACAAACGGGTACGAGCCGTGGAAGTTGATGTGCTCGAAGATCAGGGGGCTCAGCCGGGATCGGATCTCGGCGGACAGGGCCATCCCGCTGGCTTCGAGGGCTGTGACGGCGGCGTCGATGTACCAGGAGTTCCACAGAACCACGCAGTTCAGGGCGAGTCCGAGCGCGCCGACCTGGTCTTCCATGCCGGTCTGGTAGCGCTGGCGGAGCTCGCCGCGGTTACCGAAGAAGATCCGCCGGGCGAGGTTGTGCCGGCCTTCGATGATGTTCTGCTGGGCGCCGATCATCCGCCGGTAGGACTCGTCATGCAGGACCTGGAGCACGTGGAGGGTCTTGAACAGCCGGCCGTAGGCGACGAAGGCGTTGCCGAGCCCGGTCGGGTTCCCCTCCCGGGTGAGCATGCGGATCACGTCGTGGGCGCGGACCTCCCCGGTGATCAGGGAGCCGGCGACGCGGAGCGTGTCCTGCCAGTGCTCGACGATCCGGGCCAGGTTGACCGTGTGCCCGGACACCGTGTTGAGCGGCCCGTAGTCGGCATCGGGGCGGGTGCGCCACAGCCGGGTGTCGGCCAGGTCGGCGATCCGCGGGGAGAACTGGTAGCCGCTGATCGCGAACAGCCCGAAGACAAGATCCGAATACGATCCGGTATCGGTCGTGATGATCTCCGGGGGTTCGTCGACGTCGAGGTTGTGCAGGGCATCAAGAATGTGCAGGCTGTCGCGCGGGGTGCCGGGCACGACCAGGCCACCGAGGCCCATCACCTTGTCGGAGACGACGTTGAGCCAGGTCGCGCCGGCGCGGCGTTTCGAGCCGGCGAAGTACTTCGCGCTGGGTCGGGCGGCGATCGACCGGACCGGGACGACGAAACGCATCCCGTCTGCGCCGGCGACCAGACCGCCACCCCAGTCGGTGGTGATGTCGACCTGGTCCTGGGCGCCGACCAGGCGGGCGGAGGCGACGCTCATGCACTCGGCGCGGACGTAGGCCTGGTCGGCGCCCAGGAGCCGGCCGCGGGTCAGCGCCCGCACCGCCGGGTTCGTCACCGGGACCAGACCGATGTTCGTCGACTCCGCGACCAGAACGCCGGCGAGACTGAGATCGAAGTCGGCGGGGCGGGCATCGGAACCGGAGATGTGGGTGAACGCGCCGGGTAGGCCGGTGCGCTCGAAGACCTCCAGTAGCAGCTCGGCGTAGTCGACGCGGGGCAGCAGCGCTGCCACGGCGTCGCGGGCCGCCTCCATCCCGGCAGGGTCGGGGGCGGCGGCGAGCCGGTCCAGGCGGATCCGCCCGCCCTCGATCTGCACGGCGCTGTTCGTCGGCAGGCCGGCAGCGACGTGACGGTAGGTGGCATCCAGGTCGGAGACGAGTTCGGCGAGATGGTCGGTGGCCTGCTCGGGTAGTCCGAGAGCGGAGAGCACCCGGGGGCGGGTCTGCTCCCAGGCGTCGCCGTCGGGGAGACGGGCGCGGGGATCACCCCACCGGTCCGCGCCCAGGGCGTAGACGTCCTTGTGGCGCAGTGCCCGGTGTAGATGTTCGAGCACGCAGAACACGTAGGCGTGCTTGTCGATCAGCGGTGCGGTCAGTTGCGGGTTGGCGTACACCAGCCGCCGCCACGAACCGGTCACCAGCCCGGCATGCTCCTGGATGTGCGCCGCCTCCGGGGTGCGCCGTACCTTGACCCGGGGAAGGCCCCGCAGCGCCGCCACGATCGGCGCGCCGGCCGGCGTCGCACCCCAGGCGATCGTCTCGGCCAGCAGTTCCAGGAACCCGGTCACCGTGGCGTAGCGGGTGACCAGTTCGGTGCGCCAGTCCGCGTCGTCGTCCTCGGCATCGTCGGGCAGATATTCCGCCACCGTCACCAGCGCCGCCTGCAGCTTCTCTCGCGGCACGACCTGCTCGATCGCGGTCCACATCTCCGCCAAGGTCATCACCTGCCCGTCCCGAGCCTGCGGCACGTCGAGGAGCACGGTGATTGCGGCCGCGACCCGCGCGGCGGCCTTACGGAAGCGGGGCAGGGTCTTGAGTCGCTTGGTGTCGCTGACCCGTTCGGCGCGGGCCAGCAGCTTCGTTGCCATCAGGATGTCGAACAGCAGCAGCGCGTCGTCGACCGAGACGGCTTCCAGACGGCGCACCGTGGCCAGCACGGTCGCGACCTTCCGATCATCTTGCAGGCCCCGGATCGTCGTGGCCTTCGTGACCATTAGGCGGCGAGCTCGGCGAGTTTCACCGGCGGCACCGCCGCCACGTCCACCCCGCCGGTCCCCACCGCCCACACCGACGACACCCGGTCCAACGCCCCGACCATGCCCCGCCCGGACACCGCGGTCACTGTCCGTGCGCATCTCCTCCAACGTCGAGACGTGTTTGCCGTCGGGTACCCGCAGCAGCCCGACGAGCTCCCGGCGCATCTCCACCGGGGTCGCCTCGCGCAGCACCTGGTGGATCCGGTCCTGCTCAACGGTGCGCACATCGGCGACCGCCCGGGCCAGCACCGTGATCCCGGGCAGCAGCACCCGCTCACCCAGCAGCCACGGCACCGCCCGGTCGAACAGCTCGCGGCGCGACGGCGTCGACGTCCACACCCGCGACGCCAGGAACGCCCGCAGCATCTCCTCCGCCGCGCCGAACGTCCGATAGCCCAGCAGGTCCCGGATCTCCCGGGCGTGCTCATGCTGGGTCGGCAACCGGTCCGGGTAGCCCTTCAGACAGCCCGGGTCCGCCACCCCGACCTGCTCGGCCATGAACGCCGCGACCACCGCGGGCACCTCCAGCAGGATCCGTCAGGAACGTCCCCACCATCCGCGCCGTCGCCCACTGCACCGACCAGCCCAGCCGGTTGGCCTCCCGCCGCTTCGACTCCGCGCGCAATGGTCGACTCAGGTCCGCCTGCAGGCCTTGAGCGCCTCCCCCGCCCTGACGCCCGAGAAGCCTCCCTTCTCGGGCGTCAGAAATCAGGGGAGTGGTGGCTACACGGCGTCACCAACCTCCGATACGTTTCGTTCCTCCGATACGTTTCGTTGTTACGTCACTTATAACGTAACAACGAAACGTATCGCGGATGGGTGGGGTGGGCCGGAAGTCGGGACCCGACGCGCGACGCTGCGTGGGACACCGCCGTGGGCAGCCGCGTATCCGGCGCGGCACGGGCTGTCGATTACCGCCTCGCCAGCAGCCGCCGGACCTGCTCAAGATCGCCAGGTTGCGCGCCTGCCCACCGCTGGTAGGTGCCGGCGTCGAACCCCGCGAGGTCCACAACGGCTCGCCGGGCAGCGACTCCCTGCGCGGCGAGCCGGACGTCGATCAGCGGGTTCCGGTCGTCGCCACGGCCGGGCGTGGCGTCGAGAAGCGGGCCGAAGTACAGCGGCGTGCCATGCAATCCCGCCGTGGTGATCCGTGCCCAGAACACGGCGCCGAAGCCGGGGCCCTACTGCGGCGGGCGCGTCCAGGCGCGGACGGTAGAAATGCGCCGGCGGACGCCACGTACTGCGTCGAGTACAGCGACGCCTGGAGGTATGCACCGCTGGCGTACTAGACGGGGCGCCTGCCCGGGTCGTGAGCACTCGTAGCCCAGCCAGATCATCGCCGTTTGCACCTGGCGACGCGTTCCTTTGAAGTTCTTCACCCAGCTGGGGGTGCCGGTAAGAAACGTGTCACCAGCCGCAAACGGCGATGATCTAGATGGCCTGTGGCTCGGCGGCGAGTTCGTGGCGGGTCCGGCCGGCGACTCCTCTGGCGTCAGGGACAAGCGCCACGAGATGATCATCTCTATGGCGGATGTGATTTTCTTCGATCTGGACGGCACCCTGGTCGATCATCGAAGCGCGGTCTTGGAAGCGATCGGTCAGATCGTCCAGGCCGCGCCGAACGCGGCGGCTCCACCGGAGGAGCTGGTGACGCTGTGGTGGACGCTGGAGGGGCGCCACATGCGGGAATACCTGGCCGGTCAGTGCTCCTTCGCTGAGCACCACCGACGCAGGCTCCGTTCCTTCCTGCCGATGCTCGGCGAGCCGGTTCCGGAAAGTCCCGGTCTTCTGGACGCCTGGATCGCCGACCGCTACCTCACCGTGTTCGAGGAGTCCTGGCGGTGCTATCCCGATGTCCAGCTCTGCCTGGAGACCCTGAAACGGCTCCCCCGAGGACCGCGTCTGGCCGTTCTCACCAACGGGGACCCCGAGCAGCAGCGCGCCAAGCTCGCCCGCTTCGGCCTCCTGGAATACTTCGAAGCCGTCCTGACCCCGACCGAGCTCGGTGTGGCCAAGCCCGTCGCCTACGCCATCGCCTGCCGGTGGATGCGGACGGACCCCGCGCAGGCGGTCAACGTGGGCGACATGCTGGAAAGCGACGTGAACGCGGCCGCCCTCGCCGGGCTCACCGGCATCTGGCTGGACCGCGGCGTCGACTTCATCACCGGTGGACCATCGCCGACGGCAGACGAGACGGTACGCCGCATCGAACGCCTCACCGACCTCCCCGACCACCTATCACGTACGAACGCCTGACCGGCTCTGAGTCGGCTCCCTGTGGCTGTAGGAGTTCCAGGCCGTCGCACTCAGCTACTTTGCCCCTCGCCGTAGCTTCGGGATATCCGGGCCGTCACGCTGTGGGGAGGTCGGTGAGGTCCAGGCGCCGGTCGGTGCGGAGCTGGATCTCGCCGTAGGGGGTCATGTTGGTGTGGAACAGCGGGGTGAGGCCGCGCCGGTCGGCGTCGGTGAGGACGTCGTCCCATTCGGGCAGGGCGAGGGTGTCCTGGATCATGAGGGTGTTGATGAGGCCGAGGGCGGACTGGAGGATGTGCAGGCACAGCATCCCGAGCTCCTGCTCCTCCCGCCGGTTGGAGGCCAACTCGCCGCGCTTGCCGAACTTGATGTAGTCGTTCACGCCGTTGTAGTTCTCCACCACGTTCAGCCCGGACTCGGTCTCCCGCTGAAGATCCCGGTCGCGGAGCCAGCGGGCCAGGAAGATGGTGCGCTGCGCGCGCCCGACTTCCAGCATCGCGGCGTAGGCCGGGTGGGTCGTCTCCGAGGTGAACCGGCGCAGCAGGGCCTCGGTGGAGGCGGTGCGCAGCCGGATGGCGGTGGCGTACTTCATCATCAGGTCGTAGTTGTTGGCGATGATGTCCCACCGGATCGGCCGGGTCAGCGCCGGTGCGAGCAGCGGGTAGGAGTAGTCCTCGCCCCGCCCCGGCAGGTAGAGCTTCATCTTGTTGATCTGCTTGAACCGGGCGATCAGGTCGAAGTCCAGGAGCCGGGTGATGCCGAACCCGACGAAGCTGGCGCCGTGGGAGTCGACGAAGTTCTGCTCGATCTCCATGTCGGTGCCGTGCCGCATCGCGCCCTCGACCATCGCGTGGACCTCTGAGGCCGAACACGAGATGAGCTGGGAGTGCACGGCCATGGACCCGCCGGTCTCCACCGTCCAGTAGATGAGGACGCCGCGCTTGGCGCGCCGGTAGCGCGAGTGCCACTCGGTGAAGATGTTCTGGTCGAACGCCGAGAAGTGGGTGGAGTCCGAGGCGACCGCGGTCGTGCCCTCACCCCACAGGGCGGCCTGGCGGACTGTGAAGGTGGCGTTGGCGATGAGGTGGGCGGCCTCGCGGCAGCCCTCGACGGTCAGGTAGCGGCGGCGGGTGTAGTGCAGGTCGTCCTCGGTGTGCCGGTGGTCGCCGGCGGCGACCGCGCGGATCCCGGTGCCGGTGCCGTAGGCGTAGATGAGCAGCAGCAGCCGCTCGAACAGCACCGCCGCCTCCAGGTGGTTCTGGGTCCCGGCCGGGGTGAACACGCTCAGGCAGCCGGTGCGCAGCGCGGTCTCGGTGAGCATGTCCATCAGCGGCACGACGCCCCACCGGTCCCGGATCGCCGCCTTCAGACGGCGCAGGTTCCGCGGCTCGGGGACGGCGTCCAGTGGGGTCAACTGGATCGCCCCGGCGTTGCGGCGCTCGGCGATCTTCAGCCAGGCCAGGCCAGGCCCTTGCCCGCCAGGCCGCTGTTCAGCGCCGACAGCTCAGCGTCCATCTCGGCACGCAGCTGGTCGATGAACACCTGCGGGTCCAGCGGCTTGCGGATCTTGGCGTAGTTCTCGGCCCGGTTCGCCTCGAAGTCCTTCGGCAGGTCGTCGTCGGGGTTGCGCCACCGGTCGGCGCCGAGGACCCAGATCTCCTTGCACCGCAGCTTCTCGCGCAGCGCCTGGAACACGCCGCACTCGTACACGCTGCGCAGGATCCGCTGCCGCTTCCTGCTGTCGGCCCGGTACAACAGGTCCACCAACTCAGCCGGGACGATCCCCTCCACAGGCACGTGCTCGCCCAGCGCGTAGCACTTGACCCTGTTCGACTCCTCAGCCTTGTACCGCTTGATCAACGCCAGGGCCGCCATCATCGGCGCGTGCACGGTGTTCGTCGACCCGAACTCCAGCGCCTCCAGGATCTGGATGAGGCCGGTCCGGTAGTGGCTGGTGTAGGAGGCCTTGAACACCCGCTGCTTGTGCTGCCGGTAGGTGCTGCCCTTCGTCTTGTACTCCTGAAGGAGCGACACCAGCGTGCCGTGGCCGCCCGGCACCGCCGGGTAGATGACGTCCTCCACCGCCGCCCGCGGCTGCGACAGCGCGGCCTCGGTCATCTTGAACAGGATGTTCTCCTTACCCGACACCCTCTTCAACTGCGCCACGAAATCGCTGGTCACCTTGGTGTCGGCACGGGCATTGATCCGATGCACCGTGGAGATCAGCAGATCGACCAGCGTGTCGATGATCTCCCGCGCCCGGCAGTACACATACGCCGCCAGCAGCGTCACCTTCACCTCATGCGGATGCGACCGCAGGTGCGAGGGAGCCTCGGCTGCCACCCGCGCCCGCCACGACGCCAGCACCTTCGGCGCCACATCCGCGAACAGGCCCTCCGGCAGGCCCACCGCGCGGATCGCGGTCAGCTTGAACACCTCCCGCTCAATCGTCTTCACGCTCACGTTGCCTGGCTCCTCCCGGATCACCGCGAACACGTCCACCCCGACGGCCGCCGCGGCCCCGAACAGCGCCCTGTCGTTCTCCTCCTGGCCCTCGGCGGCGTCGCCGGGATCGGCGCTCTTGGCGATCAGAGCAAGCAGCCGCGGGATCGCGTCTGGCGATCCGGGCGGTCTGCGTCTGCTCGGCCTGCCGCAACGCGCTCCCGATGATCCGGCGGAGCCGGTCCCGGGTCGGCGGCTCGATCCTCTCCTCGCGCAGGTGCGCCAGCAGCTCGGCGCGGACCCGATCGACCTGCCGTTCCTTCTCGCATACCTCGACGGCCAGCCAGGCCGCGGCCTTGTCTGCGTCCGGGACCGAGCACTCCCGGAACCCGAAGTACTTGCGAATATCCGCGCGATGCGCCTTGATCGTCCGGCCGTCCCACGGATACAGCCCCAGCTCAGCGGCGGGCACACCCACCAGCTTGGCGACATAGGCGACAGCCTGATCGGGGATCTCGGAGCGGCCCATCGGGAACCGGCCGTGCACCGCGTAGAACCGCAGCAGCAGCGCGAACCCGAGCTTCGTCGCGCCCCGCCGGCCCGACAGCTGCTCCAGCTCGTCCCCGACCAGCGTCCAGTTCCCGACAAGCTCGTCCTCGTCCAGCACACGCGCCACGAGGCATCCGGACCTTCCACGAAGCGGGCAGCCAAGCCGCCACAAACCCCACGAATCCGGATCAATACTGGCTGCACACGATCAGCGGCGTCCGACGATCAGAGAAAGATCCCTCAACCCTCTCCGGACACCACCGCTGAGCTGGGCGTACTCAATCGCGTGTACCTGGTGACACGAGTCTTACCGACACCCCGACACGGACCCGAGTCCCGGGCCTTCAACGACAACGACACGGCCTTTCAGGCGTCGCTGGTCGCGGTGGAAACGCCCCTGGGGCTGGGCGGCAAGTCCATGTGCCCGCTGACGTTGACGAGCAAGTCCGGGCGCCCGGTGCTGAGCGTCGAAGTGCCTGCGCGGTCCGGGGTTACGGTGGCGTTCCGGTGCCCTGTCCCACCCGCGCCGCA
>NZ_CASGGV010000044.1:0-121237 GCF_949319125.1 Frankia sp. Hr75.2
GCGACCGCGTCCACGGCGAGCGCCGCCACCCGCACGCCGGCCCGCCTGCTCACAACCCGGTGCAGGTCAGCGGGCTGCCAGCCCGCCTCCCAGAGCATCTCGACGAGGCCGTCGAGCAGGGAGTCAAGACAGGTGTTGACGATCCGGTGGCCGCCGGCGCCTCCCGGCGGCGTGGCCAGGCTCGCCAGATGGTTCGCCAGCGCGGCGTCATCGCCCTGGTCATGGGCGTCCAGCGCGGCCGCGATCAGGGCCCGCGCCGACCGCAGGCTCAGCTCGCGCTGTTCACGCTCCCGGTCGTACCGACTCCCCGGTCCCGCCGCGGCCGCGCGACCGCGTTCCGCCCGCGCCTTCTGCTTGGCCCGGCGCTTCTCACGATTGCGTGTACTCATGATCCCTCCGTAGCGTTTCGCCGGGGAGCTCCCCAAACCGTCGATGACAGCTTCGTCCGCTCCGCGGCGACGAAAGGCGGCGCGGGTCTGACACCCACACACGGATCACAGCGCCTCGTGACGCACAGCCCGCGCTGCCTCTGTTCGAACAGGCCGGCGTCGACTTCGACCTCGACGCCGTCGTGGAGACCTTCGGCGACGGGACGCAGACCTCGGCGATGCTCGTGGGATGGTCTAGTTCACCACGCTTTCGTTGCAACGGCCGGACCGGCGCGCGGCGTCGGCGGTGTGTCCGAGGCGACCTTGCCGCGACCTCGAACGCCGAGGGCCGTCCCGTCCCCGATGCCAGGCACTCGGGATCCCACCCATCGAGGGCTGAAAGGTCCTGTCTCGACGAGCAGGTCCAGGCCGGCCTCGACCGCGGCGGGGTCGCGGCGGCGGGCATCGGACAGATCCCTCAGCGAAGCGACCCAGCCCATCTCGGCTGGTTGTGGGACGTCTCCGGCGCTCGGTCGAGTGCTGCGTTGTCAGCCGTGCATGTCCATCATCAGGGCCTGGTACTCGTCGAACGGTCCGAGCCCGGCGGCGGCTCGCCGTTCGTCGAGACGGTCGGGTTCGGCGATCGGTTGGGGCTGCAGCTCGCCCAAGCCGTCGGCTCCAGGCATTCAGCCTGGAAGACACGATCTTGATCGGCGTGTTGAGCCAGCAGCCAGGCATCGTGCGCGCCCGCCTCGCCCACCAGGGAGCTGTCCGGCCAGCCGTGCTTGGCGACAACGCTCCTCAGCCAGGCTGTGTTGTCCTCGTCGACCGCACCGAGCCTCGCGAGCTCGTCCTCGTCAGCGCCGTCACCGGGACGGGCTGGCCAGGCCCGACGCATCGCTTGGTCAGCTTCGACCCGCCGCGCCAACTCCGCCCGCAACACTTTGTCCATACGTTCAGTGTGCAGGTGAGGCGAAACACGTAACAGCCCGGTCTGTTCGGACGGACGCAACAGACCCCAGCACCGGATGACGTCTCCGACGTCACGGTGTCCGGGCATCGGACACGCACGGTGCACGGAACCCGTTCCTGTTGTTCCCATAGTGATCCTGAGCCTGGCGTGACTGCCTGGAGCCCACTGGACAGTGCAGCGGGCGCGCCGCAGCCGAAGCCACCGCCGGCACCCTCCCGGCCTTCCACAGCCGCCGCCCGCCACGCTCCCACCAGGCCACAGGGACGGACCGGACAGCGCTGGGTTCGAGCTTTAGCGCACGCGCCTGCAATAGCCCTCGCCGCGCTCACCGCCCTGCACCTCCCCGGCCCGCTCCCCGACATCCACCAGCCCCAGCCGGACCCAGCCGGACCCAGCATCGATGATCCGAACACGCCAATCGTTGACCATCCGGCCGCAGCCGGCCCGGCCGCATCAGCCGCCGATGAGACGGCTCTGCATCCGGATGATCCCGCCCCGCCGACATCCGACGTCCCGGACGGATCGCCGCCCGCGCCTTCGGTCTCCTCGCCGACCTGGCCCGTGGCCTGACCGCCGCCCTGTGGCGCTGGCCTGGACCCGGAGCAACTTCGCCATCCTCGACGGCACGTCGTGCGCACCGACGGCCTCGGCGCCCTGAACAAGATCCACTATTCCGGGAAGCACGATGCACCACGGCGTCAACCTCCAAAGGCTGGCCGACCCGTACGGCCGGCTGTGGTGGATCTCTGACGGGCTGCCCGGTTCGACCCACGACCTCACCGCGGCCCGCCACCACGACGTCCTGCTCACGACCGCCCGCGCCGGGCTCTACCTCTACGTCGACAAGGGCTACGTCAGCGGCGAAGGCGACACCCTCCTCGTCGTCCCTTACAAGGGCCGCGACCTCCCGACAACTACAAAGAATCCAACCGCCCACGCCGCCACCAGAGCCCACGGCGAACGCGGCTTCGCGGTCCTGAAAATCTGGAAGGTCCTCAGCCGATTCCGCAGCTGCACGCGCCGAGTCCGGACTTTCGCCCGCGCGATCCTCACCCTCGAACATGAATTTTACGAACAGCAAGGTAAAAACTCAGTGGATTAGGGACCCCGACGCGACCGATCGAATCTTCTTATCGCCCCTGTCTGGAGGCGTCTGAAACCCGACAATGGCCGGGTGAGCGCATCCTGCTGCGACATCCATGTTCCATAACATCGAGTCACCCAGGGAGTGAACGGCCATGCTCAACGTCACCGACGTGACGGTGACCTACCAGAACACGGTCCGAGCCTTGCACTCCGTGAATATCAGTGTACCCGACTCTGGTGTGGTTGCCGTGCTCGGCAGTAACGGTGCAGGAAAGACCACCTTGTTACGGACAATCTCTGGCACCCTGCGCCACCACAATGGTCGGGTCGGTGCGGGCTCGGTCACGCTCGACGGCATACCGCTCGTCGGCCGTGACCCAGCCGCCATTGTCCGGTACGGACTCGTCCATGTCCCGGAGGGACGTCGGATCTTCGAACGGCTCACCGTGGAGGAGAACCTGCGTGCCGGCGGCGCCAGCGTGCGTGACCGGGCGGCCCGGACCCGCGCGCGGGCGCGGGTTCACGAGATGTTCGGGGTTCTGGCCGAGCGTGCCCACCAGCGCGCGGGTCTTCTATCCGGCGGTGAGCAGCAGATGCTCGCCATCGGCCGGGCACTCATGGCCAGTCCGCGGATCCTTGTTCTGGACGAGCCTTCGCTGGGCCTGGCTCCCAGGGTCGTCGGCCGGATCGGTGAGATCCTCCGTGAGATCAACCGTCAAGGGACCACCATCGTCCTCGTCGAGCAGAACGCCACCCTGGCGCTGTCGGTCGCGGACACGGCCTATGTCCTCGACCTCGGGCAGGTGTCGCTGTCCGGCCCCGCCACCGAGCTCGCGGCATCGGATGCGGTCGCCCGGCTGTACCTCGCCGCGGGCGGCACCGAGGACACGTGCGACACCGGCGAGCAGCCAGTCCAGTGGGATGAAAGTGGGCATGCCGACACTGGGCCTGCCATGGGTTTGGCCCCGTGGGTGGCGCCGCAGCGACCGTCACCATCGCCGTGGCGGCGCGGACGGTGGGTCTCGGCAAATGCCCGAGGGCAGCTCTCCCGTGTCCGGAGACGCGGATGAACGCTCAGGCCATCGCGGATGACGACGGAAGCGTCCAGGGTATACAGCCCGGCACCCGGCAATCGACGATGAATCCGCTGCCGGGCCTTCCCCATGTCACCCCGCTCGGCCGACAGTTCAGGCCGCTGACCATAGAAACAGTAACCGTCCGTTTTGGCTCAATCACGGCACTGTCCGAGGTGTCGCTCCGTGTCTCGCCAGGCTCCGTCCATGCGGTCATCGGGCCGAACGGCGCCGGCAAGTCCACCCTGTTCAACGCGATATCGGGGGTGTACCGGGTGGCGTCCGGGCAGATCAGGCTCGGGTCCGAGGTGCTGACCCGGATGCGCCCCCACCAGATCGCCGCCCTCGGGGTCGGCCGCGCGTTCCAGAACATCGCGCTGTCCGGTGCGGAGACCGTGGCCGACAACATCATGGCCGGCCGGCATCCCCTTATGCGGACGGGATTCCTCGCCAGCGGCCTGAGGCTGCCCTCCGCCAGGTTCGCCGAACGTGTGCACCGGGAGCGGGTGGTTGAGATAGCCGAGTTTCTCGGCCTCGGGCGCCTGCTCGGCCTTCCGGTCGCGGGGCTCTCCTATGGCGACCGCAAGCGGGTCGAGGTGGCGAGGGCACTGGCCGGAGAGCCCACGCTGCTGCTGCTGGACGAGCCGGTCGCCGGTATGAACGCGCACGAGAAGCACAGCATGTCCGTAATGATCAGAAAGATCCGGGATGCCCTCGGCGTCACCGTTCTGCTCGTCGAACATGACATGACCATGGTGATGACCATTGCCGACCAGGTGAGCGTGCTCGACTTCGGCCGCCTCATCGCCGACGGGGCACCGCAGCGTGTGCAGACGGACCCCGCGGTCGTCCGCGCCTACCTCGGGGCCGGGGACGGCCAGGCGGCCGAGCGCATCTCCGCAGCCATCCGGGCGCACGGGGAGCCGGTAGTGGCCGACCCGGCATCCGCTCCCAGCTCACGGAAGGCGGCGCAGTGACAACCTTCCTTGCCCTGCTCGCCAACGGGTTGTCCCTCGGCGCGGTCTACGCCCTGGTGGCCCTAGGATTTGTGATCATCTTCAAGGTGAGTGAGGTGCTCAACTTCGCGCACGGATCGATGGTGCTGTTCGGCGCGTACGTGACCGCGCGGGCCGCACCTTCGCTCGGGTTTCCGGCCGCAGTCGCGATCGGCGTGGCAGGGACCGCCCTGCTGGGTGTGGTCATCGAATGGGGCCTGCTCGCCCGAATCCGCCACGCTCACCCTACCCAGTTGACGATCATGACGCTGGGGATCGACATTCTGATCACCACCGACTTGACCCGGCGGATCGGATCCGACGTGCTGCCGCCGGGCCAGCCATGGGGGGCGGACACGGTCGGTCTCGGCGGGGTCGGCATCACGGCCAACCGTCTGATCGCCTTCTGCGTCGCAGCCGTGCTGATCGGCTTGTTCTTCCTGGCTTTCCGGTTCTCCGACTGGGGTGTGACGCTGCGGGCCAGTGCCGAGGACCCGGAAGCGTCCTCGCTCATGGGCATCGGGCAGGCCAGGGTGAAGGCGGTCGCCTGGCTCATCGCCGGGGCGCTCGCCGCGGTGGCGGGCGTTTTTCTCGCCGGCAGTCCCATATCGGGGGTGGAACCGAGTCTGCGCATGGTCGCGTTCGCCGCGTTTCCCGCGGCGGTCCTCGGCGGGTTGGACTCGATGGCCGGCGCACTCGCCGGCGGCCTGATCATCGGAGTGGCCGAGTCACTGGTCGCCGGTTACCAGAACAGTCTGGGCTTCCTTGGTGGCGGTGTCGGCAGCGTGGTTCCGTACGCCGTCATGCTGCTCGTCCTGCTCGTCCGGCCATCCGGGTTGTTCGGGACGAGGGAGCTGGCCCGTGTCTGACGCATCCCCGACTGTCTCGCCGTCCAATCCGGCGTTTCCGGACCCGCAGCCCGCCGCGGCCTCGGCGGCCGACGCGACGGCCATCACCACCGATGACCGGTCCATTGACGGACAGCCGGCCGCGCACTCAACCCGGGCCGGTCAGCCCCGGCGTCCCCGGGGGGTTGCCGGGCAGCTCCGCTCATCGGTCGCGATCGTGATCAGTTTCGTCGTCCTGGCCGCTCTTCCCTTCTACCTGGACGAGTTCTGGCTGCGGGTCGGATTCGCCGTGTTCGGAGCGGCGATCGGCGCAATCGGGCTGAACATCCTGGTCGGGACGGCGGGGCAGCTCTCCCTCGGACATGCCTTTTTCCTGGCGGTGGGCGCGGTCAGCTACTGCTGGCTGGCCGGTGAACCGTCCGATACCGGAGCCATCCGAATCAGCGGCCTGGGCCTGCAACCGCTGCTCGCGATGGTGCTGGCGGTCTGCCTGGCCGGCCTGGCCGGCCTGCTGTTCAGCCCGGTCGCGGCGCGGCTGCGCGGGATCTACCTGGGGGTGGCCTCGCTGGGTTTGGTCTTCGTCGGCCAGCACGTGCTCAACTCCGCCACCCCCGTTACCGGTGGTTACAACGGCCGTCGCACCCCCGACTTCGAGCTGTTCGGGTTCACCTTCACCGACTCCGACCCGAACCTGTACGTGCTCAACGTGCCGTTCGACCGGGCGGAACGACTGTGGTATGTGGGGCTCGTCCTGGCTGGCCTGGCCTGGTTCTTCGCCCGTGGCCTGCTTGCCGGCCGGCCGGGTCGCGCCATGCGCACACTGCGGGACAGCGAGATCGCGGCAGCGGTGACCGGGGTCGACGTGCCGGTCTACCGGGCGAAGGCGTTCGCGGTCTCGTCGATGTACGCGGGACTCGCCGGCGTGCTGTACGCCCTGTCGATCGGCAGTGTGGCACCGGAGTCGTTCACGTTCGACGTCTCGGTCCAGTACCTGGCAATGATCGTCCTGGGTGGGCTCGGATCGGCCGGCGGGGCCGTGGCCGGAGCTCTGCTTGTGACGGCATTGCCACTCATCCTCGACGAGTACAGCGAGTCCGTTCCCGGGCTTTCCGATCCGGGTTCCGGCGGGGTGAGCTACGCGGAGGCATCCCGGTATGCGTTCGCAGCACTGATCGTCGTGGTCATCCTTATCCAGCCGGCTGGGCTCGCCGGTATCACCCGCCGGGCGTCGAACCGTATCCGACGACGTACGCGGCAACGCTGACCGGCCCTACCGATCCGAACATGCCGAGCGGGCGGTGCCCCCGCCACTCCGACCAGAGACCGTCATCCGACCGAGGAGACGTACGCAGATGCCCGTGAACGGATCAGCCGGACCCGACGACGTTCCCGAGGATGACCGCATCCGATACCGCCGGAGAGCGAACAACCGGGCCGGTCGACGGTGGACGCTACCAACCGTCACCACGCTGATAGCGCTGGTCAGCGCCCTGGTAGTAAGTGGGTGCAGCACCAAGGCCGAGGACACCGCCGCCAGCGCCCCGGCCGGCCAAGGCGCGGTCCGGACCGATGTCGGCGTCACCGCCGACACGATCACGCTCGGCCTTCTGACGGACACCACAGGCCCCTTCGCCGCGCTCGGCAAGGACGTCACATTCGGCCAGCAGGTCTACTGGGACGCCAAGAACACCGCCGGTAAGGTGTGCGGAAGGTACAAGGTCGAGCTCGAGATCGCCGATCACGGCTACAACGTGCAGAAAGTCACGACCCAGTACAGCGCGATGAGGAAAAACGTGCTCGCGCTGAACCAGGTGCTCGGCTCACCCATGGCGAGCGCGCTGGCGCCGGACCTGGTTAAGGATAACGTCCTGACGATACCGATGGCGTGGGCGCTCAACCTCGCAGACAGCCCCGCGTTCGCGCTCACCGGCCCGACCTACGACATTGAGACCATCAACGGGCTGGACTTCCTACTCGAACAGGGACTGATCAAAAAGGGTGGCCCGATCGGGCACATCTTCCACGACAGCGAGTACGGCGCGAACGCCCTCCTCGGCACGAAATACTTCGCCAGGCAGCACGGGATGACAGTGGTGGAACAGCGGATCTCCGCGCTCGAGGGTGATCTCAGCTCGCGGGTCACCGCCCTGAGGGCCGCAGGCGTGCAGGCGATCGTACTGACCACCTCACCGCCGCAGGCGGCCGTCGCGGCAAGCGCGACCGAAGCAGCCGGGCTGCGGGTGCCTTTGCTTGGGAACAGTCCGACGTTCCAGCCCTCGCTGCTCAACACGCCGGCGCGTGACGTTCTGATCAATCGCTTCTACCATTCGGGGCCGAACACCTCGCTCGGTGTACCGCAGACCAAGGCCATCGCCGAGGCCATCGCTGCAGAACGCCCGAACGGCGCGTTCAGTAACGGGGTGGTCACAGGTTATGTCGCGGCTCGAATCATGGACGCCATTCTGACAAAGGGGTGCGAGAACGGTGATCTCACCCGTGCCGGCGTCATCGCGGCGAAGCGCAGCCTGAACAACGTCGGGACCGATGGGCTGACCGGAACGCTGGACTACACCCAGCTCGGCGTTTCCCCCTCCAAGCAGAACTTCATCGCCCGCCCCGACGCGGACGCGCCGGCAGCCAGCGTGATCGTGGCCACGCTCTACGAAGGCCCCACCGCGAAGGCGTATAAGCGCGGCGCCTGACTCCTGGGAAAGGCCGACACTGTTGACAGAACCCTAGTGTCTGGCGGCAGTTGGCCTCGGGCTTTCACCGGCTATTGTTTGAGGGTGCGCCGGGAATGAGAAAGGTGCTCCTACCTGGGAGGATTGAGGTTGTCGAGGCCCTTGTCCGTCCCGAACCGAGGAGCACCTTCGCGGTGAAGACTACCGCCGTGTACTCGTCTGCCCGCGTGGACACCGCCGGTCGTGGGGTGGTGTCCACGCGGGCGGGGTGCTGCTGACCGAGACTGTGGTGGTGCGCGGCGACGACGGTGCCGTCCGGGCGGGTCCCGGCCACGGCCGCCTTGAATGCCGCCGGCGATCCGGCTCACCGCCGCCCGGTTTCCGGGGGGCGTCGCGCGCACGAAGATCCGTTCGTCGAACGGGGACTCGCCGGTCAGCAGGTCGAGCAGGTCGGCGTCGCCGCGCACGGTGGTGGCGAGGAAGCGTCGGCCGTCGCGGCCGAGGCGGCCGAGGCGGCCGAGGCGGCCGACGACGATGCCGGTGCGTCGTCCGTCGCGGCCATGGGTGATGGTGAACGTCTCGATCGTCGCCCAGCCGTCGGCGCGCGTCGCCACCTCGACCGGCTCCCAGGAGTCGATCTCCGCCTGGAGGGTGGCGCCGGCGTCGGGCCGCCACGGCGAGGGGGTGGTCGAGTAGACACCGACCGAGTACTTCGACAGCAAGCCGCCGTTGGCCCCGACGAGGCCGTGGCCGCCGGTGGCGCGCAGACGGGTGACGGTCTCGGCGATGGCGTGCATCGAGTAGTTGTTGCCGGCGCCGCCGAAGAAGGGCAGGCCGCCGGTCAGGGTGAGGCCGTGGGGTCGTCGGGGGCGACGCCGAGGCGGCGGGCGGTGCCGACCGAGGCGAGCAGGACGGCGGCGCCCTGGTTGACCTGGTCCCGGGCGACGACGAACCGCGGGAACGGATCGGCGATCATCCGGTTCCGTTCGGTGACGGTGGCGAGTTCCATGGCGTCGCGCTGGACGGAGGCGGCGGCGTAAGGGTTGGCGGCGGCGACCTTCGTGAACGGGGCGAACAGCGCGCCCATCGCGAGGGCGTAGTCGGCGCGGGACAGCTTCAGCCTCGCCCGCCGCGCGTTCTCGAACAGCGCGTACTGGGGATCCAGCCCCACCGACGACCTCGACCCAGACCTCGACGACTACGACGACCCGAAAAGCGAAGCCGGCCACCGCACCGTCAGCCTCGACCCAGCCACCAAACAAGTCCTCACCACCTGGCAGGACCGCCAGAACAAGGAACGCACCACCCACCGCACCGCCTGGATCGACAGTGGCCGGATCTTCACCCACCCCGACGGCAGCAGACTCACCCCCAACGACGTCTCGCAACGCTTCGAACGACTCATCACTCGCTTCGCCACCATCCGCCGCGAGCACACCGAGCACGACTGGACCGTCGACCAGCTCGCCGCCCGCCATTTCATGCCCGCCCACGCCATCGACACCGCGCTCACGTTCGGCCCACTGCCACCGATCCGACTGCACGACCTGCGACACACACCTACCGCGCCACCAAGGACCTCAAGGTCGTCTCCGAACTCCTCGGACACGCCTCCGTCCACTTCACCGGCGACATCTACACCTCGATCTTCGCCGACGCCGACCGCGCCGCAGCCAAAGCCGCCGCCGACATCGTCCCCCGCCGGCATCGGCCAGGTCCGGCGGAATCAACGGGCCCCGACGACCTCACGCCCCCCACGTTCCATGACGGGCCCGGCCTGGACATGTGAAGCATTCGGGATCGGTTGTTCGAGGCGCAACCGCACCACCGGCGATTACTCTCCGCAACCATCATCCGAGCCTCGGAAAATAGTTGCGGTCGCAACGTCACCGGCATGTCATCACCAGTACCAGTTATCGATCTCCGCAGCGGCCTGGCCGGTGCAAACAGCCAGGTCAGGAGGGGTGGGGCGGGTGGGGCTCGAACCCACGACCGACGGATTAGCATTTACATTCCCTCGGCGCTCATCGCTGTCTTCCGAAACCTGCCATGACCTGCACTGCTAGACATTCCTGCAGACGATGAATAGTCGACTCTCGGCGTTTTTGATCAGCCGAAGTACGGGGTTAGTACGGGATGATCAAGCTATGATTACCACCGTTCTCCGACACCCTGACGATGTGGACGGTGGGGCATGGCGCGTCCGGCGATGGACCTCGGCACCGGCGGGAAGATCTTCTTCAGCACGACCACGAAGGGCGTCCGTGCGCGCTGCTTCTACCGTGATCATGACGGCGTCCGTCGTGAGGTGGAACGTAGCGGCACCTCCAAAGCCGCCGCGGAACAGGCGTTGCGGCGTGCTCTGCGTGACCGGGTGCGGGTCGCGATCGGGGACGGCGACATCACCGGGGACACCGCGGTGAAGGTCCTCGGGGAGGCGTGGTTCGTCGCGGTGAGCAAGCGAGACCTGTCCCCCAACACGATCTCGGCATACAGGGGGACGCTGGACCGGCACGTGTACCCGGCCCTCGGTGAGGTAAGGGTCCGTCAGCTCACGGTCGGGCTCGTGGACCGCTTCCTGGCAGCGGTGACGGACAAGAGCGGCCCCGGCACGGCGAAGATGGCCCGCGCGGTGCTCTCGGGGATGTGTGCCATGGCGGCCCGTGTGGATGCGCTGGACCGTAACTTGGTCCGCGACGCGGGCCCGATCGCCCGGAGCACGCCGAAACCGGCACCGCGGTCCCTGAGCCTCGCCCAGCTCCGACAGCTGCGGGCCCTGCTGACCTATGACGAGCGCGCCCGACGCCGCGACATCCCGGACCTGGTCGACGCGCTGATGGCCACCGGTGCGCGGATCGGCGAGATCTGCGGCCTGGTCTGGGACGCGGTCGACCTGGACGCGGGCACCATCGAGATCCGGTCCACGGTCGTCCGGGTGCCGGGAGAAGGTTTGATCAACAAGCCGCGCCCGAAGTCCAAGGCGGGACATCGGCTGCTCCTGATCCCTGGGTGGGCGGTGGCGATGCTGCGCGCCCGGCAGACAGGACGGGCACCGTCGGACGTCGTGTTCCCAGCGCCGAAGGGTGGCCTACGCGACCCCAGCAACACGCAGGCCGACATCCGCGACGCGGTCACGGACGCCGGATTCCCCGGGCTGACCTCCCACCTGTTCGGCCGCAAGTCGGTAGCCACCCTGCTGGACGAGGACGGGCACTCGCCCCGCCAGATCGCCGATGTTCTCGGTCACCAGAACCCATCGCTAACGCTGAGCACTTACCTTGGCCGAAAGGTTTCTAATCCAGGAGCTGCAGAAACCCTCACCGCACTCGGATTCTAGCCGAAAAAAGCAATACGCATCTTCAATCCACCCCCTTCTCGAGATATAGAAATCTTGACAATTACGCTCGCCGACGCAAACCGCGAGCAAAGTATTTTCTCGCGGGGAGCCTAAAACACGAGACGCGACCTAACCCTCGATCAAGCGCACCGTTTCCACAAGATTTCTAGCAGTGGACAAAGTATCGGGGTGAGACTCACCCAGGACGATCTTCCGACGCTCCAAAACCTGTTCGAATAGCCGGCGGGCGCCAAAAAGGTCACCAACCGATGCCGAAGTCACTGCGAGATTTTCGGCGGCAGACAAAGTATCAGGGTGAGATTCACCCAGAATCACTTTCCGACGCTCAAAAACCTGCTCAAATAGTCGGCGGGCATCAGCAACATCGCCGACCGATGCCAGAATCAGCGCGAGACCGCTGGTCACAGACAACGTATCCGGATGGTTCTCACCTAAAATAGATCTTCGACGTTCCAGAACCCGCTCAAGAGTACTACGAGCTTCGACTAAATCTCCCGCTAGACTTAGCGTTATCGCGAGATCCGCTGCAGCGGAGAGCGTATCAGGATGATCCTCACCCCAAATGGTCCGGCGACTATTTAGCACCTGCACCTGCAGCTCGCGAGCGGCAGCAACCTCGCCGATTGATCGCAAGGTGATGGCAAGATTTGCTTCGACAGCTAGTACTCGAGGGTGATCTCCACCTAGAACGATCCGGATGCGTTCCAACACCGACTCGAACAGCTGGCGGGCACCAGCATAATTCCCAGCAGATCGCAGGGTGACCGCAAGGTTTTCGGTTGCTGCAAATGTATCCGGGTGATCCTCACCTAAAACAGTCCGACTACGTTCTATTACCTGCTCAAGAATATGGCGGGCACCGACGAAGTCTCCCGTTGCCCCCAATGTGGCCGCAAGATTTGTTGCAGTAGATAGCGTGTCTGGATGATCCTCACCCAAAATAACCCGACGACGCGCCAACACCTGCTCGAACAGCTGCCTAGCACCGACTAAATCACCCGCCGACCACCTCGCGGCCGCGAGATTAGCGGCTGCCGTTAACGTATCCGGATGGCTATCACCAAAATTCGCCACGCGGCGTTTCAGCACAGACTCAAATAATTGAAGGGAACCGGCAGAATTTCCGGCCATTGCTATAGTGGTGGCGAGATTTCCAGCGACAAGAATAGTATCAGGATGATCTTCACCTAAGATCGCTCGGCTACGTTCGAGCACCCACTCTTCCAGATCTCGGGCTCCAGAATAGTCTCCATCGAATCGGAGTACTGTCGCTAAATTAGTAGCATTCGATAGCACCTCTGGATGATCATTTCCCAAAATAGTCCGCCGCCGCGCCAACACCTGCTCGAAAAGTTCGCGCGCTCCGGAATAATCTCCCGTCAGGCGCAGGGTATTTGCCAGGTTGGCAGCAGTAGCAAGCGTGTCCGGATGATCCTCACCCAGGAGAATCCGGCGGCGCGCCAATGTCTGCTCGAACAATTTACGAGCACCGACATAGTCCCCCTCAGATCCCATCACGGACGCCAGATTCGCTGCTGTCGATAGTGTGTCCGGATGATCTTCACCTAGGATAGTCCGACGACGCGATAGCGCCAATTCGAATAGCTGACGGGATCCGCTATAGTCTCCCTCTGACCATCGCACTGCCGCAAGATTGGCGGTGGTAGTCAGTGTTTCCGGGTGGTCCTCTCCAAGAATGTTTCGACTGCGCGCCAAAGTCTGCTCAAATAATTTACGAGCACCGACATAGTCCCCCACTGACATCAGGCTGGCCGCGACATTTCCAGCAGCCGATAGCGTGTCTGGATGATCCTCACCCAGAATCTGGCTTCTTTGCAGGTAAATAGAATTACTTAGTAGACGACTGGTTGAATAATCTCCCGCCCTATACAGATATCGACAGAGATTATTCATCAAACGCATGCAGTCAGGTCGGGCACTGTCTATCATGCGGGTGGCAAGGATGTGAGGGCGTAGTTGGTCGTATCGGCCCCACCAGTCCGGGTGATCAGGACTTGCGGGATCACCGGCCGCCAAAAGGCGGTGAACAGTATCTGTGAAGCTGTTACGTTCGTCCGCCGGCGTATGATCTCGAAAGACAGCCTGCACCAAGCGATGCATTACCGTACCACCACGAGTATGACGTACCAAGCCGAGAGCACGCAGGGTACGCACGAGCCGACCCCAGGCAAGCGGATCTGCGACCACCCGGCCCAGCACCGAGGGCAGAATCTCGGCCTGTGCAAGCGTGATCAGATCGTCCGGGATCGGTTCCGGGCCAAAAAATGCCCACAGGTGCAGCAGTTCGACCGCAGTAGGGTCATTCAACCGGTCCACCGCCACGGTCCAGGTAGCGGCGACTGGCACCGGATAGCCATCTGGCTTACCTTCGGCGAGAATGTCACGAATCTGCTGATCAACATGCCGACAGTAATCATCCGCGGTCATGGTGGTCTGCCCCAACCACGTACCAGCCTGTTCCACGGCCAACGGAAGATCGCCCAACAGTACGGCGATCCGGTCGGCTTCCTCGTCAGTCAGCCGTGGCGCGCGCTCACTCAGCAGCGCGATCGAGTCTGCCCGGGGAAACACGTTGACCTCGATAGCCGACTTCGGGGCCGCCCATCCCGGATGCCGCGAGGTAATCAACACGTGGCCGGTGCCACTCGCCGCTTTCCGTAGCCCGTGCAGGTCTGACGGGGCGTCAGCGTTGTCGACCACGACCAGCCATCGGGGTACCGCCCGCCCGTCCCCAAGCACGTCCACCACAGCGGTGGCGGCGTCGCTGGTCTCACCCTCGGACGACAGCCCCAACCGGCCCGCCAGCCGCGCCAGACCGGCAGCGAGGTCACCAGGCTGGTCCGCGCTGACCCACCACACCAGGTCGTAATCGTCGCGGTGCCGGTAGGCGTACTCCACGGCCAACTGCGTCTTCCCGACACCACCCAACCCGTGCAACGCCTGCGGTACCACCGCCACCGCACCGTCCCCGGCAAGCCGAGCGCGCACCACCGCAAGCTCGTCCGCCCGACCCGTGAACGACGGGTTGCGCGGCCAGACCATCCCCCACAGTGGCAGGTGCACGCCGATCGCTTCCGGCGACCGGGCCGCGGCCGGCACTGGCGGAGGCATCACAATCTGCCGGTCGATCCGGGTGTAGCTGGTACTGATATCCCCGCGGGCATCGCCCTTGACGGACACGGCGGCGTCACCGAGCCGCTCCGGTTCAGGGTGGCCGCGCCGTCCCGGCATCGCGCTACCGCTCCCGGACGTCGTCTACGTCGGTATCGATCCGGCCGCGGGCATCACCACCAATGACCACCGCGCCCGGCCCACGGTGCTCGCCACCATCGGCAGGCACATCCACCCTCGACCGGACACCGGTAACCCGCGTGCTGATCGGCTCGTAGCTGCTGCCGTCCACCGACACCGACCCGGCGCCATGACTGCGGCCCGCCGGGCGACGCTGGGCCACGGTCAGCCAGACCTGCGCCACCACCATCACCACCACCAGAACGACGAACGCCGCGACCCACGGCACGGACGGCTGGTCCGTCACCACGTTCGTGACGACACCCGTTCCCACCGCCGCCACCGTCGACACCCCGACACCGATCGCCTGACCGCCCCAGGAAGGCCACGCCATCACCGAACACCCCCGTCCCGAACAGCGTACGGATCACGGTACCCCCACCCGAATCCACCACCCGAACGACCCACCAGACAAGCGGGCGGCAGCACCATCAGATTTTTGACACCGGGCGGCGCACGCGACGGGCCACGAACTCGACCGGCTTTCCCGTGGCCCGGTGCTAGACGAGAAAATTTCTGCCAGAGAAGTCGGCGCAGAGCGTGCTACTGCACCGACCAGCAGGATACAGATTGTCACACGACACGCTCTACCTACCAGTTTCCCCGAACAGCAAAATGGCTCTCGGTTGGCGACACCCACCGAGAGCCATTTTTGCTAGAAAATCTAGACTAGACCGGTCGCTGTTTTTCCAGCCACTCGTCTACCTCCCGGCGATCGAAACGAATATGTCGTCCGACCTTGTACGCCGGCGGCCCCTCCCGCATGGATCGCCATTTGTAGATGGTGTTCACGGGAACCCCGAGGTATTCGGCCAGGTCACGGACGGTCCACAGCTTCTTCTGTTCCGCACTCGAATTCGGGGTTGAGGCACCCGGTAGTAGCGTTCCCATCCGTTCTCTCCGTTCTTTCCCAGCGATGAGTTATCAGGATCATTGCCACGCAAGCGCGACCCACACGACTACTCTCGGTAGTATCTATGGTCTGTTGGGACTAGCGGTGCCCGGAGGGGTCCGCAGGGTGCCCATCGGCCCACTTCGCAGCTTCTCGGCGGGCGTTCGCTAGACACGAACTCCCAGCTCAGCAGCGGTGTTGGCCACTAGGGGTGCCGCTAGACCTAGCAAGGCTCTACGCTAGGGATAGCGGCTGCCCGAGTCAGGCACGGCCAGCGCTTCCGTTACGTTCCGCGATGGCCGCGACGATCCGGGAGCGCTCTACTCCGCGTCGGTTGGCTCCCTTCCCCTTGGCCGTGGTTCCCCACACCTGAATGGTGCTGACACCGTAAGGTCGCAGGGCCACGGCGAGTTGTTCGGAGCCCCATCCGGCGTAGTCGTCCGGACGGATATCCGCGAGACGGGTGACGATCGTCTCTGACCAGACCTTGGTCTCCGATTCCGGGATCACGGCCAGTACATCCGCCAGAAGGTTCGGAGTCCTGTCGGCCGTCACGGCAACGATTTCTCCTGCTGCGATGCCCGCGAGTGTGCCCGCTTCGATGCGGGCCGCGCGCGCCCGGTCGGCAATCCGGTCCGCGGTCGGTGTGTCGATGTACGCGGAGCGCACGATCATCGGATCGTCCGTCGCGCCAACCAGATAGCCGATTCCCTTGTCGGTGGGCCGCAGTGTCGTGGCGCGGACGCCGTTCTTGTACATCGACGTGCCGAGAATCATGTCGTTTTCGACCTGGCCCATGACCCGCAGACAGAACCGCACCGACACACTGGACGACACCCCGGTCGGCAGGCTGTTCGCATCCGGACGCTGCGTCGCCAGGACCAGGACGACACCGAGGGCCCGGCCGAGCTTGATGACGTCGGTGGCCAGCGTCCCGGCTTCCTCCCCGTGAACCGGATGGGTGAACAGGTTCTGGCACTCGTCGAAGAACGCGACCAGCAGATGCAGGCCCAAGGAGCGGCGGTTGGCCAGTGCGCGGGTGACCTTGCCGTCCGGGCACAGATCCTTCGGGAGGTTCTTCAACGCCGCCGCCCGGCGCACGACCTCGGCGCGTAGATCCCGCAATGCGACCAGCGCCGCTTCGATGCTGGCATCGTCGATACCGCTGACGTACCGGTGGGCGAACTTCTCGGCGGCGTCCAGGTCGCCGGTGCCCTTGAGGTTGAACACCCACGTCTCGCACGTCGGGTCCAACCCGCAGGCGAGCAACAGCACCCGCACCGCGGACGTCTTGCCCGCACCGGGCAGGGAGCCCACGAGGATGTTGTTCTCTGGCAGCGCCACCGTGACCGGGCGGCCCCGGGCGTCCGATCCGAACGGCAGCGGTGCGAACACGTCCGCGGTGCCGCGGCGCGCCCACGGCCATTCGGCGGCGGGGGCGGCGGACATGTCCTCGTCCCCGACCCACAGCACGAGCCGACCGGCGTGCGCGTCGTGGACCGCTTCGGGCCACACGCACCCCAGCGGACGCCGCAGGCCCGACGCGAGACGTTCCCGGCGGTCGAGGATGTCGGACACGGTCACGCCGTAGGGAAGGTCGACGTCCGCGCGCCATCCGGGACCGTCACGGGTGATCGGCGCGGGGAAGGTGATCCCGCCGCCTTCCCGCCGCGCCTTGTTGATCTCAGCGATCCCCAGGGACTCCAGCGCACGGACCACGATGTCAGCGGTCAGCCGACCGACTTTGGTGGGAGTGACGGCCGGTCCGACCAGTGGCCGGTCCGCCGGAGCACCGACGAACCCCAGCACGCCAACCGCAACCGTGATCAGAAGCAGGTGGACGGCAGGCGGCGTGCCCGTCCAGACGAGCACGAGCGCCACGAGCGCGGGCAGGCCGATCCCAAGGGTGGTCACGGTACGGACGCGGACGCGGCCGTCGCGGACCTTGGCGAGTTTGAGGTACTCGGCCCCGTCCTTGCGCTCGATCGCCGCGGCGCGCACAGGGCGGGTCTCCGCGTCGGTCATCCACCCCACGAGCCCGGTCACCGCGCGGGAGAGACCGCGGGGGGCGCGGCAGACGAGCCGACCGCCGTAGACCGGCACCCGGAGCGCGTGGAACAGCACCGTGTGGACGCAGTACCCGATCAGCCACCGCACCGCCGCCCGCAACGTCGACCACGAGCGCATCCACGGCGGGACGAGCGCACGGCGCCGGCCGGACCGGGCGATCGCCCACGGGCTCGGCGGGGGCGCGGGCAGGTCGACCGGGACCCCGGTCACGACCACCGGCTCGGAACGAGCACCGTCGGCCCGTCGGGGCGTGGCGGCGAGCTCGCGGACGATCTGCGCGGGTGTCGCCGGGAGCCGCTCCGGCCCGGCGGGGACGAGGTCAGCCCGTGCGGCGCGGATGTCGGGCACCCAACCGCCGGGACCGGACGGCGGATCGCCGGAATCGGCCTGCGGCGGCGGGATGTTTTCGGGCATGAGAAGACCTCCATGTGATGTCGATGATCCGGGGCGCGGTCACCCGATGAACAGCGCGACCGCGCCCCGGGATAGGCGAGAATTGATTCCTTCACTGCGCGATCGTGCTTCTATACGGCAGCGTTATTCGGCGGCTCTAGCAACAGGTGACGATGGCCGATGGCCTGACCTCTGCTGCCCTAGGCTCCGATAGTCGAAACGATCCCGAGTATCTGCCCGATGATGTCGGAGATCGTCGGGGCGAGTTTCGAGGATGCCAGGTAGAAGCCCAGCACAATGCACAACAGCGCGGACGAAAGCGACAGCCGGTAGGAACGGACGAGAACGACGACCGCGAACAACAGAAGAACGATGATGGAGATGCTGACCATGATGGCCGTGAGCCTCTTCCCGA
This sequence comes from Frankia sp. Hr75.2, assembly GCF_949319125.1. Classification (NCBI taxonomy): domain Bacteria; kingdom Bacillati; phylum Actinomycetota; class Actinomycetes; order Frankiales; family Frankiaceae; genus Frankia; species Frankia sp. Hr75.2. The sequence continues at coordinate 18,465 of NZ_CASGGV010000044.1, forward strand.
TACGGATGTCGTCTGAGTTATGGGTATTGCGGCTTCGGCTACTCGGGGTTCTTGGGAACCACCTCGACCGCGCCGTCACCGAACGCGGTGACGCTGTCCTCGGACTCGTCGGTGTCGTCGCTGATCTGCTCGACACCGGCGGCCGCGGCCCACTCGTTGTAGGCGTCGTGCCACGCCTTGCGCGTCACCTCGTGGTAGCTCCCCAGCGCGGAGAAGACGACGTTCAACGTCGCCCGGAGCACCTCGTCCGCGCTGTCCATCCACAGCAGATGCAGGAACGATGACGCGGTGTAGCCGTCCAGGTGGACGGCGTAGGCCCGGTCGGCACGGTTCGCCAGGTCCGCCAACAGCAGCTCCCCGGCGCCCGGAACGGGCACGTCGGACTCGCCGATACCGCCGGGCAGGGACAGGTCGGATGTGGTCACGTCAACACACCTTTCAGAGAAACGAAATTCAGAAAAGAGAGGGATCAGAAGAACGGCGAGACGAGCCCCGGAGCCCGCACGGCGCCTCACGTCGCGAGCCGACTCGCTAACGAATCCTGGTTACCGAGGATGCGGATTTTCGGCACGCGCCACTGCGGAAATGGTCACCCGCGGAGGCGATGCACGTCCCACACCACGAGGATCACCAGGAAACCGACGATGAGGAACGGCGCCATGGTTGGCAGGACGTGAACCATGAACCACTGGAACCCCGTCGCGACCAGGACGAGGAACAGGGTCCCCAACATCCACCAAGTGAACGGCCAGAGCGGGCGGCGGTCACGACAGCGGCACACGGAATCTCCCCCTACACCCCAGTGGACGACACCCGAAGCGGCGAGGCTTTCACTGTTACCGGTGGGCGTCGGACCGCGGTTTTCGGTCGCTCTCCGCGGACGTTTCCTATAGTCCGGCCACCGGCTGTTGGCATTCGCCGGTGAATCTGCCGGATCTCCGCTGACTTTTGAGGCGTGACCGCCGGAGGCTGAGAGATGAATGCGCCCGGAACGACGGTAGGACTGCTGGCGGACTGCTGGGACTCTGCTGAAACCGCAGGTCCGCCGCCCGTCGGCACGCGGACCGGCACTCGACCGAAGCACCGGCAGGACAGCAGCGCCGAACGCTCTAGACCGTCGCTGTCGGAGGCAAACGACAGCAAACGCCACACGAGACGTACAAACCTGGCATACTCAGATGCTGTCCCGGACGGAACACGTCCCCCGGCAAGGTCCGGGACACCCGCCACAGAGAGGAGGCGAACCGACGGGGGACGCCGAGGGGTCACATGGCCCCTGTCGCAACGCGATGACTACTCCGCCCGTTGACTTCGAGGTCCTCCGGTCCGCACTGCGCGCAACCATGCGCCACGGTGCACGGGCCCGGTCGCTGCTGGAACGCATGTCCCTGGTCGACCTGCTCAACCCGGCGACCCCCGGCGACGGGCGCCCCGACGCGCAACGGGCACTCGAAACCGCCAGCCTGATCACCGACGCCGTCCGGTCCCTGGACCCGCCGATGGACCGCGTCATGCTGATCATGCTGTGTCTGGCCCCGGGCACGTCCGGTCTGACACTGTCGGCTCGGCGCAGGCACGCCGCCGAACTGCTCGACATCCAGCCGGTGACCTTCCGGTCCGAACAGCGCTACGAGCCCGCGTTCGTCACCGAACTCGCGCTCACCCTGTACGGGCAGCTCACCGGCTGCACCTAACCGGCACCGCCGGTCCGACCCGCGGGGTCGGGCCCCTAACGCACGATCGGTCCCCACCTGGTCAGGTGGGGACCGATCTGGCTGCGGTACGCGGCGAACGTCTGGAGGTCAGACCCGTCCGCCTGCGATGCGCGCCGGTAGAAGCTGGTACCTCTCGATGCCCTGCTGGTCGGCCCACTGCCGCGCGGCCGTCTCACTCCCGAACGGACTCACGATCTCCACTGGCAGGCCCGCCCCGTCGACCACGAGAAGACCCACGAGCAGCGGAGGTCGACCGCCCGCCCTCGGGGCCCGTCGCCGGGCCGCCGGTAGACGGTGGACGGCGGTGGGAAACACCACGTGCGCGCTCACCGCACGATCTCCAACGATGCCAACGCCATGGCGACGTCGGCCGCCTTGAGCTTCCCGCCGCAGGCAACCTTCTGCGCGATCGCGAACAGGTACGCGGCGGCGTAGGTGTCGCTGTAGGCGCCCCGCGCGGCCAACGTCGCCCGCGCTTCGGACATCTGCACCCCCGTCGGCCGGATCGCGGCCGGGATCAACGTCAGGTTCACCGCACACCCCCAGACGGGCCCTCGGCGACGGCGGATGGGCTGATCTCGTCCAGACGCGGCACCCCCACGCCGCCGTGTGCTTCGTGGACACGGAATCGCAGTTCACTACCCGAACCCGTCCCGGTCAAGGCGACTGCCGCGTCAAGGAACTCGCACGCGATCGGCAGACTCCGCAACACCGTCGCCAGACTCGCCGGGTGCAAACCGGCCGGCACGTCGACCACGACGCACCGGAACGGCCCCGTTCCCGTCTCGCGGACCGTCGCTTGTGGGATGGATGCGCCGGCGGCGGGCGCGCCGCCGGCGGACCTACCGCTCAGAGCGGTAACTGACAGACTCTCGGACACGGTGTTGACCTCCGTGGGGTCGATGCCGAGGGCCGGTCTCGGTGGTGACACACCGGACCGGCCCGACCTGTTCCTGACGCACCGCGCGTCGGGTACGACGCGCGATCACTCAGGCACCGTAGCGCGTAAGAGGATGCGAAGGAAGAGCCCGAACTACGGATCCGGATCCGCAACCAGGATGCGGATCCGTGGCCAGCAGCGACGGACCTGAGGTCAGACCGGCAACCCCCGCCGACCTGATCGGCTTCGGCGAGCTTCGCGCCCTGCTGGGCGTCGCGCGCTCGCGGGCGCACACCATCTCTCGCGACCGCGACTTCCCGGCACCCTGGTACACCGGCGAGAAGGAACGGCTGTGGCTCCGCGTCGACATCGAAGCGTGGATGGACCGGAACCGCCCCGGATGGCGCGGCGACTCGTGACCGCCGCACCGATCCGGTTCGCGTGACTACGGAAGACTGATGCGCCGTTACGTGGGAGTCGCCCGGACACGGCAGTCATTCAACTGCGCCGGCACCCCACGATGCCGTTACGGCGACCAACCCACCAGCACCAAGAGCCAGAAAAGCGATCACGCGTCAAGTGGTACCACCCCACGACAGCAAGGCATTTATCGCTTCCCGAAGAAGCATCTGCTCGAACTCTGCGACATCGTCACCGTCGGGCCGATAGGTTGCCATCCTGTGCTGGGTTCCAGTGAACCAAGAGTTCAGCAACTCGATACTTTCGGAACTCAGGCGACCTTTGGCGACCCCGTGCGCCACGATCGCGTCGAACTCCTGGCGGAGTAGTTCCGGCTTCGGTCGTTGCGGGTTTACCCAGTCATCCACCGGTACGGGACGAACGCGGGCGGCGGCGTCGTTCCACGCGAGGTTCAACGTCATGTCGACGGTGAATTCCTCGGGTAGCTCGGTAGGCCACAGGACACGGACGGCGGCCCGCTGACCTGACCAGGGGGTCGTGCCAACCTTGGGGAGCATCTCAGGAAAAATACGGCCGGCGAGAGGAGCGAAGAATCCGTACAGCCACATCTGAGGGTAGAGGGGACGCCAGTAAAGATCAGCTATGGTTGCGTCGACCGTCCCTGTGACAATCGGCCGGATGAGGGTCGCCGCGATCGGTTCGGGGCCGAAGTACCGAAAGTCGCCGTCTACGGTCGCCACGATTGAGCCGGTGGCCACGGACAGCGCAGCTTTGACCGCGTTCCCTTTCCCTTTCCCGGCTTCGACCACACGCGCACCGGCCGCACGGGCGATGTCGGCGGTATCGTCAGTGCACGCACTCGCCGCGACGATGACTTCACCGTCTGCCCCTAGAATTTCGATGGCGCGGTGGGCGTCGCTGATGACCTCGGCGACGGTCTCGGCTTCGTTGTGGGCGGGAATGCAGATGCTCACCGGTCCGGTGCGGTCGGTGAGGGAGCGGTGCCCGACCAGGGGCAGGCCGAGGGCCGGATCGATGAAGGGCTCGTCAGCCAAGGAATGCCCCTTGCCACAGGGGGTTGCGGTCCCGGTGCGGTCCGATGATGAGTTCCTCGTGTGGGTCGAGCGGGATCAGCCGCGGGTCGGACCACGCGGCCTGCACATCGGCCGGTGGTGTCGGATCGGTCCAGAGCCCATCGTCGACCGTCGGCCCGGTACGGGTGCCCGCCCGTCCGAGGATGAGAAGCCGGACGGTGTACTCGCACCCCTCGGGAAGCGACCCGCCGGCACTGCCCTCGGCGCCGATGGCGGCAAGGTGGCCGCGGACGCGGCCGACCCACGCGGCGTGGTCCGCCTGGGCGGCGGCGTACCGGTCGGGCGTGCCGCCGAGGTCGCTGGGAGGGTCGTAGAGCAGGATGCGCCGGAAGCGGAAGCCGGCACCTTCCTTGAGCGCGCGGCGGAACAGGACGAGGTCGACATCATCCCGGACCTGTTGGCGGGCCGGGTCGGTGAGCCACGCGGTAGAGACCTGCACCATCCACACAGTTCCCGCACTCGACACCGCGGGCAAGCTGCGTCGCCACCGGTCCACCGAATCGGGTCCGGGCCCGGCGCTCATCGGAGCACCGCGTCGACGATGCCCAGCAGTTCGTGTTGCTGTGCTGCCCGGTCCCCGAGCTGTGTGGCGTTCCGGGGTGACCAGGTGAGCATGACCGGCTCCGCGGGACCGTCGGAGGTGAGCGCGAAGCGGGCAAGTTGCAGTGCTCCGGCAACCAGTGGCTCCGGCAGACGCTCGACGAAGTCACGGGCGTCACCGGCCCGGTTCATCTGGAGACAGCAGAGCGCCGCCAGAGTCGTGGCGGCCGGGCGGGCGTCCGGCCCGTAGAGGTCAAGGGTGCCGGGATGGCCGGACGCGGTGATCGCAGTGTGAACCGTGCGCCACAGCGAACGTTGCGTCGGGAACTGGGACAGGGCGGTGGAGAGCCAGTCCAACGCGCTGTCCGCGTCGGGCAGGCAGCCATACGTGGCGAACATCGTGACCTGCGATCGCAGATAGCGCCGATCAGTGGAGAACGCCGGGTCCTGCTCGAAACCGGCCGGTGGGGTGAAGCGGGTGTTACGCAGGCCAGCGACGACGGTTGCGCACAGTTCCAGGGCGATCGTCGGGAGCCCCCCGCACGCCGCAACGACCTCGGCGGCACGTCCGTCGCTGGTGTGGTGCGGACGTGCACCGTCGGCACCGATTCGCCGTTCGATCTCGGTGAAGATGCAGTCGTCGTTCCAGTAGTTGCCATAGAACTTCTCGCCGGTGATGACCTCGGCGAGCACGTACAGGCCGCTGCCGACCCACGACCCGCCGAACTCGCACATGGACCACAGCCACACCAGCACCGCGGCCGGGTCGCTCAGCCCGTAGGGCCACGGGTCCTCTCCCTGCCGGTAGAACCCCGGTGGGTCGGGATCGACGAACTGCACGATCCGCAACCGCCCGCGGGCAACAGATGAGATCACCTGCCGGGCGCTGACGTCGTCGGGACGTTCCTGGAGTCGCTCGTGCGCGGCTTGTTGAAGCCAGCCGATCACCCGGCATACCTGGCCCAGGGTGACCGCGGATTCGACTTCGCTGACATGTTCCCCCGGTGCCGCCCCGGCACCGGTCAGCTCGGTGAGCCGGTAGCTCGAATGCAACGCCCCGTCGATCAGGTGCGGGAGTGCGACGCGCGCCGCGTCGCCGGTCAGGTCGTGGTACAGCACCGCGCGTCCGACCCGTTCGATCAGATACGTGAGCAGGGCGAGTCGCCACCGGGCCACCTCGGCGCGTTCGTCGTCCCGTGCCTGCCGTGCCACCTCCGTCATGCGCTGGCCCAATGCCGAGACGTCCGCGCTGTCGATCGCGGTCTCCACCGCGCTCAGGAAGCCAGCCAACGCGTGGGCCCGGTCGACCTGCACTGGACGGCCGGACCGCGCGGCACGCCGGAGATCTTCGGACACCAGCCGGGCAAGGAACTGCTGTCGGCTCTCACCCGCCAGCACCCGCAGAAGCGCCTGCAACGAGTCGATCCCCAGGGCGAGTTGCGCGACCACGAGCCCGACGCCGAGGTCAGCGAGAAAGCCGCCCCGACCGGTGATATCCGCCGCCGCGGGCAGCAGCACGGAGAACGTTCCTGCCGTCAGCCACAGCACCAGGCCGGTCTCTTCGACCAGGTCAAGGAACGATGGCCACACCGTCTCCGGATCGGCGCTGACCGCGAACACGATCGTCTGCGCCGTCAGCAACGTCGTGAACAGGCCCAACCCGAGCTGCCACAGGACACCGGCCTTGTCCGCGGACACCGACGCTCCGGCGGCCCACAACCCGATCGACGCGGCGGCAGCGACCACCACCACCAGAAGACGAAGCGCGAGCTTGCGACCCGTCGACACCGTCCCCCCGCCGCACGCTTGGCTCCGCTCGTGGCCAAGTGTTCCATGCGTGGTCCTTTGACATACCCGGAAAGTCACACATGGGACGAACCAGCCTGCGCCCGGCGCATCGTGGCGGTGCGGCCGGTCAGGACGCGGCGACAGGGCGCGTAGGCGTTGGTGCGCACGCAGAGTTATCGAGGACGAGTGGGTTCACGGCGCGTGTGGAGCATCGAGCAAGACTCTGACGGATGCACTCCGTGTCCAGCGGGTGCCAGCCTCGGACGGCGGTTGACGTTGACGGGGCATCCTGTGCCCGGCGTCGAACGCGGGCGCGGCGGCGCGGGGTGGGAGCCCGACACACACCTTCGCCAATGTGACTTGGGCCACAATTCATCGCGAGAAAAGGGTGGGAATGCAGAACTTTGATCAAGGTCGATGACTGACCACAAACGCCATCAAGATCTTCTCAAAGTACGGGGTAAGTACGGGATGACCTTGCTCGGACGGCAGCCTGGATGACTCAAAAATTGCCATCTACCTGCGGGTTTGGTAGGGCGGGTGGGGCTCGAACCCACGACCGACGGATTATGAGTCCGCTGCTCTAACCGGCTGAGCTACCGCCCCGGAGCTGCGCGCCACCCGACCTCGGCTGGGGCGCACCACGGGCAAGCATATCCGGGTGATCGGGCTGCGGCAGCGCGAGCGCATCCGGCGATCTCAGGCAGATCACACCCGACAGTCCTCACCGCGGCCGACCCGTTGTTCCCATCGGTGAGCCGTCGCCGGCAGCCACCCGAGGACGTCGTGGGGGCACCCGCGCCCGGCTCGTCGCCGAACGGGTGCAGTGGCCGGGCGGGGCTGCCTCAAGCGGTGCGCGCCACCAGCAGCCCGGATGGTCAAGGGTTCGGGCCGGCCAGAAAGGAGATGACGTCGGGGAACGCTCGGACATCCTGGGCGAAGAAGGTGTGGCCGCCCTCGTAGGTGCGCAGCGTGGCGGTGGGGATCCGGCTGGCGATCGCCTCGCTGTTCGTGACGGGAGCGATTCCGTCGTAGCGGCCACAGGCGACCAGGGTCGGGCAGGTGATCGCGCCGAGCCGGTCGAACACGTCGTGGTGTCGGCGGGCCTCGAGCTGCGCGGTTTCCCCGCGTCGCTGCTCGTCGGTACGCGGCGTTGAGGCACGCCCGGCCATGCCGTCCGCCGTCATCCGGTCGGCGGGATGCGACGCCAGCCATTCGGGGGTGAAACGCGAGTCGAGCAGCCGCGGTGCCAGCGCCGCCCGTTCGGCGGGGGCGAGCCTGCCGAGCTCGTCAAGGGGGTACGACGATCCGCCGGCGCCGCCGGCCGACGTGCACAGCAGCGCCAGCCGCTCGATCCGCTCCGGCCAGGTTACGGCCAGTTTCTGGGCGACCATCCCGCCGAAGCTGATGCCGACGACCCGGCATCGCTCCCAGCCGACCTGGTCGAGCAGGCTGGCGGCGTCCGCCGCGTAGTCGGCCATCGAGTAGGGGCCGGGTGGTACCGCGGTCCTGCCCAGGCCGCGCTGGTCATGGGCGAGCAGGTCGAAGTGCGCGGCGAACGGGGCGAGCAGCCGTCCTGTCGTCGCCAGCGTGGTGCCGGAACCGTTCAGGTAGAGCAGTGCCGGGCCGGTGCCACGCCGTTCGTAGTAGATCTCGATTCCGTTGGCTGTCACCGTGGGCATCGGCCCCTCCCCCGCTTCGCCGCCCTCGGTGTCTCCGGCGGATTTACCTCCAACGTGATCCGGTCAGACCGGTCCGGTCAATGCGATCCGGGCTGCGCGAATCTCCGAGCAGGGAACGGGCGAGAGAGCTGAGCGTCGGCCACCTGCACGCCACGCGGTGATCCCGCGTTGCCGTCGGCGGCGGCCGGTATCGTGAGGCCCTGGGCGAGGCAGCCCTGCCGGCGGTGGGGCCCGCCGTCCCCGCGCCTGGGGAGAACCGCGACGGCGTCGCCAACGGTCCCTGCCAGTAGCTGTTTCCGCTGGTAGGAGGCCCGCCATGTCCGAACCCGTTGCCCGTCCCGGCCGCTCGGACGTCGATGCTCCGCGGCCCGTCGTCCAGCCCGGCGGGGCATCCGAAACCGTGGCTCGGCCCGTCGACCCCGATGTCGATCTGTCCGATCCCGAGGAGCGGGCGGAGCTGCGGCCGAGTCCCTGGCCGGTTCTCGCGGCCATCGCGGCCGGTGGTGTGCTCGGCGCGCTCGCCCGGCATGGCCTGGTTGTGGCCTTCCCGCACGAGGCGGCCGATTTCGACCGGGCCACGTTCGCGATCAACACGTCCGGCTGCCTGCTCATCGGCGTGCTCATGGAGCTGGTCGGGAGCGTCTGGGCCGGGCGCCGGCTGGTCCGGCCGTTTCTCGGCGTGGGCGTGCTCGGCGGCTACACCACGTTCTCCGCTTACGTCGTGGACGTCGAGCGTGCCGTCGAAGCGGACGCGCCCGGCACCGCCCTTCTGTTCCTCTTCGTGTCCCTCGCCGCCGCGCTCATCGCGGTCGCCGTCGGTTCAGGTCTCACCGCGCGGCTGCTGCGCTCCCGTGACCGCACCCGTGACCGCACCGGTGGCCGCTCCCCTGACCGCTCCCCTGATCGCCCCCGCGGCGCCGCTCACGGGGCTGGCGAAGTGCGGGGTGGACGGTGACGGTGCTGCTGGTCGCGCTCGGAGCGGCGGTCGGGGCGCCGTTGCGCTACCTCACCGACCGGGCGGTCCAGAGCCGTCACAGCTCGGTTTTCCCGTGGGGCACCCTGACCGTCAACACCGCCGGGTCCCTGTTGCTCGGGTTCCTGGTCGGCCTGCCGGCGTCGTCCGAGGTACTGTCCGTCGCCGGTACGGGGCTGTGTGGCGCACTGACCACCTACTCGACGTTCAGCTACGAGACGCTGCGGCTGGACAGGGACTGGACCCATCGCCACGCCGTCGCCAACGTCGTCGTGAGCCTGACCGTGGGTCTCGCGGCCGCCTTCGCCGGGGTCGCGCTCGGGCAGGCGGTCGGCGGGTCCGCGGGCTGACCCGGGCCCGGCAGCGCCTCTGGACCCGGGAAAGTCACCTGCCTTAGATTGCGGTCGACCGATTGAACGCAGTCCGGAGAAGCAGTCCGGAGGAGCGGAGCCGTCCATGACAACGGAAGGCACCGCGCAGGCGGGGCAAACGGGGCGAACAGGGCACGCGGGGCACGCGGGGCACGCGGGCGATGAGCGGGACCCCGCGCAGGCAGACGACGAGCGGGATGCGGGACGCACCGGCGTGGCCGAGCGCGTGTTCCGGGAGGTCATGGCCACCGAGGCACCACCGGCACTGACTCCGTTCGAGGCGGCGGCGCGGGACTTCGTCTTCGGCGAGGTGTGGCGGCGTCCCGGGCTGAGCCGGCGGGACCGGCGGTGGGTGACGCTGACCTGCGTCGCGGCGGCCGACGCGCCCGGTCCCATCGACGCGCACGTCTATGCCGCTCTGAGCAGCGGTGACATCGAGATCGCGGAGATGCTCGAGTTCGTCCTGCATTTCGCGGTCTACTGCGGCTGGCCGAAGGCGTCCCACCTCGAAGGGGTCGTCGGCCGGCAGTGGGCGCGGGTCCAACGGGAGCGGGGGGTGGAGCCGACGGGATGGCCCCCGCTGGACGTCCCCTCGTTCGAGACCGGCGACTGGAACGCGCGGTTGGAAGGGGGCAGGGCCGAGTTCGCCGACGTGAATCTGATGCCGGCGCCACCCGCGGACACGCCGTACCGCCAGGCCGGGATCCTGGGTTTCGTGTTCGGCAACGTCTGGCGGCGGCCCGGTCTCACCCGCCGGGAACGCCGGATCATCACCGTCGCCTGTGTGGGGATCGACGACTCCCCGATGCCGCTGCGGACGCACGTCGACGTGGCGTTGCGCTCCGGCGACCTCACCAGCGCGGAGATGGATGAGATCGTGCTGCAGTTCGCCGTCTACTACGGTTTCGCCAAGGGCGAGGCCCTCAGCGATGCCGCGGCCGCCGCTGTCACCACAGCCGCCGCTGTCACTACGGCCGATGCTGTCACCGCCACCGAAGCGGGCACCGCGGGAAGTCCGCACCTGGAGGAAAAACGATGAAAGATCAGCGTCGAGGCCGCAAGATCGCCATGAGCCCGGCCGAGGTCGATGCGTTCCTCACCGAGGAGCGAACCTGCCGGGTGGCGACGACCAGCGCGGACGGGCCGCATCTGACGCCCCTGTGGTTCGTCTGGGACGGGCAGGCGCTGTGGCTCAACTCGGTCGTCAAGAGCCAGCGCTGGACCGATCTCGAGCGTGACCCGCGGGTGGCGATCGTCGTGGACACCGGTCACGAGTTCACCGAGCTGCGCGGGGTGGAGATCCGCGGCCGGGCCGAGAGCGTCGGCGAGGCGCCCCGCGTTGGCACCCCCGACCCCGGCCTGGCCACGCCGGAGCTGCTCTACGCCCGCAAGTACGCCGGCCGCGACGAGATGCACTACGACGGCCGGCACGCCTGGCTGCGGGTGACCCCGGAGAAGATCACAAGCTGGGACTTCCGGAAGATGTGACCGGCGGCTGAACGTCGGCATCGGCATCGGCATCCACGCACGGTTGTCGCGGCGCGGGCGTCAGAGTGCGGAGAAGGCCACCTCGGTTGACTTGATCAGTGCGGTCACGGGCAGGCCCGGGGCAAGCTTGAGCTCGTCGACGGCGGCGCGGGTGATCGCCGCGGTCAGCTCGATGTCCGTGCCGAGGTCGATGCGGACGAGCGCCATCGCGCCGCCGGTGTCGATGCCGACCAGCGTCCCGCCCAGCCGGTTCCGGATGGTCAGGCCCGACGTCTCTCCCGTGGCGAGCGAGACGTCCGTCGACTTGACCAGCACCTCGACCGCCGAGCCGATGCCGATGCCGACGTCCTTGATGGCGTCCATGGTGACGGCCGATGTCAGGGTGTCGCCGTTCGCGAGGGCGATGCGGACAGTGCCCATGACAGCACCATCCGTGATATCAGCGACGGTGCCAGCCAGCCGATTACGGATGCTCAAGGTCATGGCTGGACATTAACGGCGTCCTGTTGCGGGCTGGTTGCGCCAGGCCGTGCGCACCCTCCTCACCTGCCCGTTCGGGCCGTCGGGAGGGTCGGTCACGGTTCACCCAGGCCGGCGCGGCGGGCTCGCAGGATTGCCGCCGTGCGGTCCGGGGCGTGCAGTTTGGTGAGGATGTTGGAGACGTTGTTGGCGACGGTCTTCGGGGTGAGCTGGAGATGGCGCGCGATGCGGCTGTTCGGCCAGCCGTTCGCCAGCAGGCTGAGTACTTCACGTTCCCGTTCGGTGAGCTCGGGGAACGGGGCGTTCTCCGCGGGTGGGCTGGTGAAGGTGCGCAGTACGCGGTGCGCGACGTCCGGTCCGAACACGGCGTCGCCGCGGGCCACGGCCCCGATGGTGCGTACGACGTCCTTCTGCTGGGCGCCTTTGAGCAGGTAGCCGCGGGCGCCGGCGCGTAGGGCGGCGAAGACGAACTCGTCCTCGCCGTACATCGTGAGCATCACGACCGCGATCGTCGGCTGGGCGGTGGTGATCCGGCGGGTTGCCTCGACCCCGCCGATCCCGGGCATCTCGATGTCCATGAGCACGACGTCGGGCTGTTCCGTGCCGGCGAGGGCGACGGCCTGCTCGCCGGAGGTCGCCTCCCCGACCACGGTGAGGCCGTCGACGGAGTCGATCAGCGCGGACAGGCCGTCCAGCACGAGGCGGTGGTCGTCGGCGAGGAGCACCCGGATGGTGGCGGGGGGTTCGGTCACTGCTGGCTCCTCGTGAGCATTCCGGTGACGTCGGTGTGCGCGGATGAAGAAGATCCGTGATCCCTTTCTGGAGCGACCACGACGGCGGACCGGGGTATCGCGCTTCCGGCGAGGGAGAGGGGGAGTTCTACCAGGACCCGGCCGCCGGTAGCGGTGGGTCCGGCGATCCAGCTGCCACCGAGCGCGGTCGCCCGTTCCCGCATCGAGGTCAGGCCGACCCCGGGTGCCCATGTTGCGCCGCTCCCGCTCCCGCTCGCGCTCGCGGTGCCGCCTGTCGCGGTGTCGCCCGTCGCGCTGTCGCCCGTCGCGGTGTCGCCTGTCGCGGTGTCGCCTGTCGCGCCGTCGCCGGCTGTTCCGTTGTCGCGGATCTCGACACGCAGGTGATCGACGCAGGTGATCGACACTTCGCAGGACGACGCCCGGGCGTGCCGGGTGACGTTCGTGATGGCTTCCGTGATGATCCGGTAAGCGGCGATCTCCACCGCCGCCGGCAGCGGCGGCAGGGATTCGGGCGCCGACACCACGACCGGGACCGCGGCGTGCCGAAGCTGCTCGCGCAGCGCGGGCAGCAGCCCGAGTTCGTCGAGGACGGGCGGCCTCAGGGCGTAGACCAGGCGGCGCAGGTCGGCGAGGGCCGAGGTGAGGTCCCGCCGGACCGAGTCGAGCAGGTTCCTGGTCCGCGCCACGTCCCGGTCGACGAGGTTCCCGGCGGCGTCCACCTTGGTCGCGGCGGCGGTCAGGGTCGGTCCGAGACCGTCGTGCAGGTCGTGGCGCAGCCGGCGGCGCTCCTCCTCCGCCGCGCTGACGATGCGCTCGCGCGAGCGCATCAGCGCCTCGGTGAGTTGCACGTTGCTGGCGGCCACCGCGACCTGGCGGGCGATGTCGGTGAGCAGGCGGTTCTCCCGCGGAGCCAGCGCGTTCTGCCCGGCCCGCAGGCTGACGACGAGCGCGCCGATGTCCTGCCCCTGATGCACCAGCGGGAAGCGGACCGACGCGCCCGGCCGCGCGGCCTCGCCGTGGGTGATGGAACGAACGGAGCCGTCGTCGCCGCGCATCTCCACTGCGGCCGACGGCAGCCGCAGTGCCCCGACCAGGGCTTCGAGCAGGCCCGGCAGCAGGGTCTGCACGCTGCCGGCCGCTTCCAGGCGCGCCGCCACCCCGGTCACCACGGTGTACGGCTCGTCGCGTTCGCCGTAGAGAAAGCGGTTCACCATGCGTTGCACCCGGTCGCGTGCCGGGGCGAGGCTGAACGCCGCGCCGACCGCGGCGAGCACCGTGGACGTCCCGCCCACCTGCTGGCCGAACGCGACGAGGACCGCGACGCCGGCCGCGTACACGACGGCCACGAACGCGGTGAGCAGCGTGTAGACGAGCGTGCGGTTGAGGACCGCCTCGATGCCGTAGACACGGTTCGCGAGCACCACGGCGACGACGACGACGAGTTCGACCACGGTGCCGACACTGCCGATCAGCTCTCCGGCGGGAAGCGCGACGACGACGGGGGTGAGCACGATCGCGACCGCGTTGATCACGGCCAGCCAGCGCAGCACCTGGCGCAGCTCGCCGTCCGCCCGCATCCAGCGGACCACCATCACGGCCGACCCGAGCAGCAGGCCCGAGGAGAACAGCGCGACCGGCAGCCAGCCGGGGATGGCGTCCACCCCGATCGGATTGGTGAGCCCGGCATAGGCCGGCGGAGACTCGGCGGATCTGAAGGACCACAGCGGTCCGCTCAGCCAGCCCACGGCGCACAGCCCGACGCTGACCGCCGCGAGCCGCCCGACCCAGCCGTGGGGGAACCGCCCCTGCGGGAACGTCGCCCAGATGATCGCCAGCACGAGGGGCCCCAGCGCCTCGCACGTGGAGGCGGCGAGAAGCGCCGGCGCAGCCCCCGGCAGCTCCCGGTCGCCGAACACGGTGAACACCGCCCAGCCCGTGCCGGCCGCGGCCGCGCCGTGGCCGATCGCGGCGGCCAGCGCAAGCCAGCCGAACGGAACCTCCGGCCGGCGCGTGGCCAGCAGCCAACCGGCCGCCACGAACGGAACCGCGAGGACGACCTGGGTCCAGCCCGCCACGCTCGCGGAGTCCCCGGACGGCGTGAGGAACCCGTGCCGGTTGGCGACGGCCAGCACCGCGCCGGCGACGGCCAGCGCGAGCGCGGCCAGGGCGAGAACGTGCGCGGCCCGCCGACGCCCTGACCGCGCCGGCGACGGGTCCTGAGCGAACACGTCCAAGCCAGCTCCCTCACCTAGACCCGTGGGGCGCGCAGGATCGCATGATCGCACCCGTGTGGACCCAGTGTGCGGGACCGCGGTTCCCGACGGTGTCGGGAATTTCTCCCGGCCATGCCGGGAACGCGCGCCCGTGCCGGCGGGACGGTTCCACCCGAATGATCAGCCTGTCGCCGCGACCGGTCAGCAGGACCGGTCCGGCCCGGGATCCGATCGGGAGACAACGATGAAGACCCACAGCATCGCCGGCCAGGCCCGCCGCCGATGGATGATCACCGCCGGTGCCCTCGGCCTCGGCGCGGTCGTCGCGCTCGCCGGCTGCTCCGACTCCTCCGGCACGGCGGGCGCGACAGAGACACGCGGAGCCACGACAACTCCCGATGCCTCGACCACCGACGCCACGCAGGCGGCCTGCGCCGCCCAGTTGGCGAGCAACTGGGTCGGCATCCCGGGGCTCGACCCGGACGCGCCGCCGCCGAGCGCCACCGAGGTCCAGACCTGGGCGGCGTCCGTCGAACCGCACCTCGGGCCGCTGCGAGCGGGCGTACCCGGCGACGTGGCGAGCCAGGTCGACGTCCTCGCCGAGACCGTGCGGGGCGCCGCGGAGGGAAAGCCGCCCGCCGACCCCGACGGCTCCATGAACACCGCGCTCACCGCCGTCAACGCATGGGCTCATGACACCTGCGGCTACACCACGCTCGACGTGACCAACAGCGACGGCAGCGGCCTCGCCGGTGTCCCAGCCTCACTTCCCGCCGGCCCGGTCGCACTGAAGTTCACCAACACCGGCGACCCGGCAAAGGCCGGATTCATCCTGCTGCTCGGCAGGGTCCGCGACGGCGAGACGGCCACCGCGGCCGACGTTCAGTCCGGGAAGACGAACATCGAGGCTGTCGCCGACATCGTCGCCGTGGCCCAACCGACCGGTTCCGATCCCGCCTACGGCCTCACCACACTCGTTGCCGGACGCTACATCGTCACCACGCCCATCGGGACGCCCCCGCAGTTCAGCGGCGTCATCGCCGCCGGGTTCGAGGTCAGCTGACGCCACACGGCACCGTCAGCCACGACGAAGCTGTCAGGTTCCGCGCGCCGGCAGGGGGCGCGCGGAACCCCTGCGACGACTGATCTGATCGTCGACAAGGCCGACGCCGCAGCGCGGGAGGCGTTGGGGGCGGCCACGCCGGCGCAGGTGGCGCTTTACGGCGACCACCTCGCCGCGATGGAGCAGGCGGGGGCCACGGGGTGCTGTCCGGTGGTCCGGTGCGTGACTGGATATGTCGGTACAGTGTCGGCCAGGCAGTCAGATCACCGGGTCGGCGTGGGGGACGCTTTCTGATCATCGATCGTGCCCGGGTGGAAGCCGCGTTGCCCGACTACGAGCTGGGGCTGGAGCTCGGCAGCGGCGCTTTCGGCCTTGTCGTGGCCGGCCGTCACCGGCGTCTGCACCGCGACGTCGCAATCAAGATCCTGGCAAGCGAGCTGGACGCCGACGAGTTCGAGGCGGAGGCTCGGGTGCTCGCCGGGCTCGATCACCCCCATGTGGTCCGCATCTACGACTGTCGCGAGCACGGTGGGCTCGGTTTCATCGTGATGGAGCTGTTGCCCGGCGGGAGTCTGCGGCAACGCACGGCCCGGCGGCACGGATCACGGCGGCGCAGCGTCGAGACCGCGTGCGCGATCGGCCTGGCGGTCGCCGGCGGCGTCGGCGCGGCGCACCGGCGCAACGTGCTCCACCGCGACATCAAGCCGGAGAACATGCTGTTCGCGGCCGACGATCGCCTGAAAGTGACCGACTTCGGTCTTGCCAAGGCCATCGACGGCAGCGCCGTGGCGGCCAGCCGGATCGTCGGCACTCCGCTGTACATGGCGCCGGAGCAGTTCGACCTGCGTGAGCTGCGGCCGGCGACCGACGTGTACGCCCTGGGCGTCGTGCTCTACGAGGTGCTCACCGGGGCGCACCCGTTCGCCGACCATCGGCGTTCCTTTGCCGCGCTGCAGCACTGCCATCTCAACGAGGTGCCGCCACCCCCGGTCGGGATACCGGGCCCGATCGCGGACGTCATGGCGCGTGCTCTTGCCAAGGCGCCGGACGACCGGCCGGCCACCGCCGGTGAGCTGGCACTCCAGCTCGCCCGCGCGGCGCGGGACACCCTCGGCGCCGGCTGGCTCGACCGGGCCGAGCTCGTGCCCCACCTCGACGACGACGTACGGGTCCTCGCCTGGAGCACCGGCGGCGACATCGGCTCGCCGACCACGATGTCCGACCTCGCGCCGACCGCGACACCCGACTCCACACCGACCGCGGCCAGGCCGGCCGACACCCCGCCGTCCGAACCGCCGCCGTCCAACCCGCCGCCGTCCGAACCGCCGGCGAACGACGCCGGGCCAGACGCAGGCGCGGCCACCGGTGTCACGACGACCGCTGCCTCAGCGCAGCAGGCGATCGGGCCGAGCACCATCCGCCCGCCCGAGGCGCCGCCGACCAGTGACGAGGCGCTCGACGAGGACGGGACCACACACCGACCGGACGACACGAACCGGCTCGGGCAGGAGGACCGGAACCGGCCGGGATCACGGGACGGGCCCTGGCCCGCGGTGGACACCCCTGCGGCCGCGGGCCCGCGCGACCGACCGCCGGGCACGGGTGACTCGCCGGGCATCTGGCCGCACGTCGTGCTGGGCGTGGCGGCCCTGGCGAGCATCGGCCCGTTCCTGGCCCCCGTGACCTCCACGATGGCCTACTACGGGACGCTCGGCGCGTGGGCGGTCTGGGGACCGTTCGCGGTCGTGCTGGCCGCCCTGCCGGTGGTGCTCGCGCTGCGCGTCACGCTCGACCGGTGGGCGGCGGTGCGCGCGCCGACGACCGGAGCCGCCTTCGGCCTGGCTGCACTGACCCTCGGCGCGCTGGCGGAGGTACGCCAGCAGGCGATCGAATACAGCCATCCGCTGCGAGCCGGCTGGTGGGTGTCCGTGGCCGCGGCCTCGCTCGTGCTGGCGGTCACGGCGTTCGCACGGCTGCGGCGGGCGCCCGACGCAGCGGGTCGGGTCGGCCCGGCGCTGGCCGCCCTCGGGTTCGTCGCGCTGCTACTTTTTCCCGATGATCCCTACTGGACGCACCAGGCGTCGTTCCGGTTCGGACAGGCCACGGCGGTCACGGTGCTCGCCGGGCTGGCTCTGCTCGTCCTGCTTTTCCGCCGGGGAGCGCCACCCGCCCTGCTCACGGCCGCAGCGGTGGCGGTGACCTCGGTCGATCTCCTCGGATGGTTCCGGACGACACCGAACTTCCAGGTCGGCAACGCCACGGTTCTGATCGCGCTGCTGGCCCTGTCACTCGTGACGGACCCGCGCCGGAAGACAGACCGTGCATTCCTGCTCGCCGCCGGCCTGTCCGGTCCGCTTCTCGCAGTCCGCGTGCTCGTCGACTACCAGCCGTCCGGGTACGCCGTGGCCAGCACCATCGGCTATGGGGGATTCGCGCTGCTCGTCGTGGCCGGGTTCGTCGCGGCACGCCGCCGGCACCGGCGGGTCGGACCGGCCGGCGCCGAGCGGCCTGGGGCCGAAGGAACAGCGGGTCCACCGCCGATCAGAACACTCGGCTCGGCCGGGGCGCAGCTCGCGGCGACGCTCGCCGCGGTGGTCGTCGTGGCGCTCCCCCTCGGCGTGACGGCGGCATCGACCAGCGACCAGATGCCGCTGGCGGCGAACTCCTCGGCCGGCGCGGGGTCGCAGGCGGAACCGGCCTCGGACGGGCAGGGCGGCGAACCATCCGACCCAGAGGAGGGCACGGCCGGCGACGATCTACCCGCGGTGGCCGGGGCGACCGATCTGACAACCGAGCCGGTGGTCAGTGCCGGATCGGGCAGTCCACCGACCTCGCTGGTCACCAGGGACCTGGTGGCAGGCATCGGCCCGGCCGCATCGGCGTCGGGCACCGTCACCATCCACTACGTCGGCGTCCGGTGGCGGGACGGAAAGGTGTTCGACTCGAGCTGGGGCCGCGGCGCATCCGACACGTTCTCGCTCAGAACGGTGATCGACGGGTTCGCACGCGGGATCGAGGGGATGCGCACCAGCGGCCGCCGCGAGATCGTCATCCCACCCGATCTGGGTTACGGACCCGCCGGTGGCCAGCCCCCGGACATCGCGGCCGACGACACGCTCGTCTTCGTCGTCGACCTGATCAGCGTGGCACCGGAACCGACCGCGGACTGAGGCGTTGTCGGGCATCCGGCCTCGTACAGGTTGACGGGCTCCGCACACACCAGTACTCGACGAACTCCCGATCGTCGTCGTTCAAGGCGCTCCCGACCAGCGCAGCCGCCGCCTCGGGCTCATGCGCCCGACGTCCTGGCCGCCGAACGCAAGGAACGAGCCCGCATCCGAAGCGAGAAGGGCATCCGCTGGGGCGGACGCCCTCTCAAAACCGCAGCCTGACCCAACCCGGCGAACCAATGCGGTCACAGCTCCAGCCGAGCCCCCGTGAAGTGATCTGACTCACGTCCTGTCACAGCGACTGATGACGCGGTGTCTTGAGGCCGACCACCTGGAAACGGAGGAGGCACTATGACTGGGAACACGCATGTGGTCGTGATCGGTGGCGGATACGCGGGCGTGATGGCCGCGAACCGGCTGACGCTGCGCGACGACGTGACCGTGACGCTGATCAACCCGCGCCCGGACTTCGTCCACCGGGTCCGCCTGCACCAGCTGGTGGGCGGGTCCGACGACGCGGTCGTCGCCTACCAGGACGTCCTGGCCGAGGGCGTCCGGCTGGTGGTCGACACCGTGACCCGTATCGACGCGGCCGAGCGCAGCGTGACACTGGCGGCCGACCGCACGCTCGGCTACGACTACCTGATCTACGCCGTGGGCAGTGGCAGCGCCGAACTGAGCGTGCCAGGGGCGGCCGAGTTCGCCTACCCGATCTCCACCCTGGAGGAGGCACAGCGGCTGCGCCCGGTCCTCGACGCCGCGCCCGCGACGGCCCCCGTGACGGTGGTCGGCGCCGGTCCCACCGGCATCGAGACCGCCGCCGAGCTGGCGGAGCAGGGCCGCCGGGTGACCCTGGTCTGCGGCGGCGTGCTCGGCCCGTACCTGCACACCCGGGGTCGGCGCTCGGTTGCGAAGCGGCTCGCCAAGCTCGGTGTGACGGTTATCGACGGCTCCGACGCGAAGGTGACGGCGGTGACCCGCGACACCGTACGGCTCGCTGACGGCCGTGAACTGCCGAGCGAGGTCACCGTCTGGACCGTCGGCTTCGGCGTTCCTGAACTGGCCGTACGCAGCGGTCTGAGCACCGACGCCGTGGGCCGCCTGCGCACCGACGAGACGCTGACCAGCGTGGACGACGAGCGCATCGTCGCGGCCGGGACTCGGCGGCACCGTCCGGCCTGCCGCTGCGGATGAGCTGCCTGAACGCGATGCCGCTGGGCGCGCGGGCCGCCGACACCGTACTCAGCAGGCTCGCGGGTGAGCGGCCCGACGACATCCACCAGTCGTTGGGCGCCCAGTGCATCAGCCTGGGCCGAAGCGCGGGCATCTACCAGTTCGCCAACAGGTCCGACGTCGCGGTGTGGCTGCACATCGACGACGGCCTGGGCGCCAGGGTCAAGGAATTGGTCTGCAAGGTCATCCCCAAGCACTTGGCCGAAGAGGCGCACAAGCCCGGTTCGTTCAGGCTGCACCGCATTCCGGGAGGTGTCGCCAAGCGCCAGCAGCTGCTGCGCGCCAACCGCGCCGAGGCACCGGCCGCCGCCGACCGGGCAGCCTGACCGGTGCGTGCCGCGAGGATCTTGCTGTGGACGCACGCGAACGCGGTCGGCCGCCAGGGCCGACCGCGAAGGACGAGGAGAAGGGACGAGAGATGAGCGACGACGCCACCGACCCGGCGACCGAGGCGTTCCTCGCACACCGCAACCTGCTCTTCACCGTCGCCTACGAGATACTCGGATCGGCGGCCGACGCCGAAGACGTCCTCCAGGAGACCTGGCTTCGATGGGTCAAGGCCGACCAGGGGCAGATGCGCGACCAGCGCGCCTACCTGGTCCGGATCACCACCCGCCAGGCGCTCAACCGGCTGCGCACCATGAAGCGCCGCCGGGAGGCATACGTCGGCCCCTGGCTGCCCGAGCCGCTGCTCACCGCGCCGGACGTGGCCGAGGACGTCGAGCTCGCCGAGAGCGTGTCGATGGCGCTGATGCTCGTCCTCGAGACGCTGTCACCGACCGAGCGCGCCGTCTTCGTGCTGCGCGAGGTCTTCGACATCGGCTACGACGAGATCGCGGCCGCCGTCGACAAGAGCCCTGCGGCCGTCCGCCAGATCGCCCACCGCGCCCGCCAGCACGTCGATTCCCGCCGCCCCCGCCGGGTGGTCTCCTCGAACGAGGGCCAGGCAGTCCTGGAGTCGTTCCAGCGCGCGATCGAAACCGGGGACCCGCAGGGCCTCCTTGAGGTGCTCGCCCCCGAGGTCGTCCTGATGAGCGACGGCGGCGGCATCAAACACGCCGCGCTGCGGCCGGTCACTGGCGCCGAGCAGGTGGCCCGTATGTTCGCCGGCGGCATCGGCAAGCTCGAAGGCACGCTCACCGCCGAACCGACCGTGGTCAACGGCAACCCGGCACTCCTCGTCCGCCTGGACGGCGAGATCGACGGCGTCATGGCGATCCGTGTCGAGGACGCACGCATCACCGGCCTCTACTACGTCCGCAACCCGGAGAAACTGTCCCACGTCGCATCCGCGACCCCACTCACCCTGCGCTGAACACCACCGGTCCCCGACGCGCGGACGTCAGGTCGCCGAGTCGCCGGTCGGTCGGCCCAGGCAATCCGGCTTGCCGTGAACGGGGAGGCACGCGCCCTCGGTCGGCTCGGTGACCGCACCGGCGTGGACCGATCCGTGGCCGAAGCGTTCGACCTGGCCGACCAGTATCCGGTGCCCGACGGGATGTCACCCTGTATCTCCTTCGGGCCCTACAGCACGGCCCGTGTCGCCGCGAACGCAGCGACCGCATACGTCTCCCTGGGCGAAACGGCCAGGGTGCGGGAGTATGCGGACATGGCCGTGCAGGTAGCCGACCGATCCCCATCGATGTGGAGCCGTTGTCTCGTCCGCCTCGACCTGGCGACCGCGCTGCTCCTGTCCGACGCTCCCGACCCGGAGCAGGCTGCCGCACTTGGGATCGAGGCTCTGACTAGCGCGGCCGGCAACCCGATCGAGTCCATCCGACGTCGTAGCCACGAGCTGGTCGCCCGTGCCAGGCCATGGCAGCAGATCGGCCCGGTCACCGAACTCGCGGAGGCTTCCCGCGCGCTCGCCCTCCCCGCCGGCGCACACCGGTGACCACGTCACCCACCACGAACCCGGTCATGGACGACTGGCACCGCTTCACCAGCCTCGACCGGCTCGACAACCACTGGGACCGGCTCGGCTGGACGCCCGGACGCCGCTCCTACCACTGGATGCTGACCTTCGAGAACGCCACCGAGCTGCACGCCCTTGCCGACCGGTGCCAGCAGCGGCTGCGCCTGCCCGTCCTCGACCCGGTACCGCCTGACGGGCTGCATCTGACGCTCCAACGTCTCGCCTTCACCGATCAGATCGGCCGGGCTGATGTTGACAGAGCCGTGGAGCAGACGTGTGTACGGCTGGCCGGTGTCGAGCCGTTCTCGTTGGCTGTGGGGCCACTGGCGGGGTCGTCCGGTGCCGTCCGCTTCAGCGTCCTGCCCTGGGCACCGGTGGTCGCCGTTCGGGACGGGCTCATCGAGGCGATCACGGCCGTACTCGGGCCCGCCGCGGTGGTGGTCAAGCCGAACGGGTTTCGGCCCCACGTCGGCATCGCCTACTGCAACAGTCGGACCGACGCCCATCCGATCATCTCGGCCGTCAGAGATCTCCGGGAGCTTCCACCCGTCCGTGTCACGGTCGGCGCCGTCACGCTGGTCGAACTACGCCGCGAGGAACGCGCGTACCGGTGGGACACCTTGGCCCGCGTGCGCCTTGTCAGCGCCTGCCAGGTGTACTGACCGGGGACGTTGGTTGAGCACCGCGCCCACGGGCTCTCTGCCGTCGGCACCTGCAACGGAGCTGCGGGCCCGAGACTCACGAGGCCGACCGCTCGCGTGCGTTGCGACCTGATCTTGTGGGTTCGACCTCGCCGTCAGGCTGGTTGATCTCGGCCCACACTTCGTCGAGGGAAAGGCCGAGGACATCGGCGATCGCCGCGATGGTCGGGAAGGCAGGGGTGGCTACGCGACCAGACTCGATCTTCCGAAGGGTTTCTGGTGAGACACCTGCATCCAGCGCGGTATCGAGCATCGAGCGCTCCCCCCTGGCCCGACGCAGGAGGGCGCCGAGGCGCTGCCCGCGCTCGACCTCTGCCGGAGTGAGCGGCAACCTGACCATGACTCCAATTATAGTACCGGTATAATATGGCCGGGATAGTTATTGGTAGTGCGAGAAGGGCGCCGCATGATCGAGATCCTGAGCCCCACCAAACTGGCCCAAGCAAAGGACACAGGCGCCCTGGTCGCTGACATTTTGCAGACGCTGAAGAGCCGCAGCACGGTCGGCACGAGCCTCCTGGACATCGACCGGTGGGCCGAGACCATGATCGTCGAGGCTGGAGCGCAGTCCTGCTACGTCGACTACGAGCCGTCCTTCGGACGCGGGCCGTTCGGCCACTACATCTGCACGGCCGTCAACGACGCCGTGCTCCACGGCCTGCCCTACGACTACACGCTTGCCGACGGCGACCTGCTGACGCTCGACCTCGCCGTCTCCAAAGACGGAGTCGCCGCGGACTCCGCCATCAGCTTCATCGTGGGCGACTCAAAGCCCCCGGAGAGCGTCGCGATGATCAACGCGACCGAACGCGCGCTGTACGCAGGGATAGCCGCTGCCGGCCCCGGAGCTCGCATCGGTGACATCTCCCATGCCATCGGCTCCGTCCTCAGCGAGGCCGGGTACCCGATCAACACCGAGTTCGGAGGTCATGGCATCGGATCGACGATGCACCAGGACCCGCACGTTTCGAACACCGGACGGCCCGGCCGTGGATACAGACTGCGCCCCGGGCTGCTGCTGGCATTGGAGCCGTGGGTCATGGCGGACACCGCCGAGCTCGTCACCGATGCCGATGGCTGGACCCTCCGAAGCGCGACAGGCTGCCGGACAGCGCACAGTGAGCACACGATCGCCATCACCGACGACGGAGCCGAAATCCTCACCCTGCCGAAGCAGGTGCAGCCGTGAGGTCGGAGCGACCCTGTGGGGCTCCAGAACCCCGATTTGGGCGGTGACCTGCGCGTTTACCTGCCGGACGGGGCCCATGTCACGCAGGCTGGATGGTCATGGTGTGGTCGCTGCTCTACGCCCTGACACGCAACACTCTCGGACTGATGCTGCTCCGCGTGCGCGGCGACACCGCGAAAGACGTGGAGCTCCTCGTCCTACGGCACCAGGTGGCGGTGCTGCGACGACAGGTCCACCGTCCGACGCTGGAACCGGCGGATCGGATGATCCTCGCAGCCCTGTCCCGGCTGTTACCCCGGGCTTGCTGGGGTTCGTTCTTCGTCACCCCCGCCACCGTGCTGCGCTGGCACCGTGACCTCCTCGCCCGAAAATGAACCCACCCGCGGAAGTCACCCGGTCGGCCACCGATCCGCCGGGAGATCCGCGAGCTGGTCCTGCGCCTCGCACGGGAGAACCCGACCTGGGGCCACCGCAGGATCCACGGCGAGTTCGTCGGGCTGGGCTACCCGGTCGGGGTCGCCACCGTCTGGCGGATCCTGCACCACGCCGGCGCCAACCCCGCACCCCGCCGGGCCGACACCTCCTGGCACACGTTCCTACGCGCCCAGGCCTCCGGCCTGCTGGCCTGCGACTTCTTCACCGTCGACACCGCGTTCCTCCAACGGATCTACGTGTTCTTCGTCGTCGACCACGCCACCCGCCGTGCCCATGTCCTCGGAGCAACGAAACACCCAACCACGACCTGGGTCACCCAACGGGCACGAAACCTGCCGATGGATCTCGAGGAGCGTACCCACCAGTTCCGGTTCCTCATCCGTGACCGCGACACAAAGTTCACGGCTCCGTTCGACGCCGTCTTCACCGCAGCCGGCATCGACGTGGTAGGCACACCGCCACAGTCACCCCAGGCGAACGCGATCGCGGAACGCTGGGTCGGCACCGCCCGCCGCGAATGCACCGACAGACTACTGATCGTCTCTGAACGGCACCTGACCACCGCCCTCACCAGCTACTCCGAGCATTTCAACACCCA
The DNA here is from genome assembly GCF_949319125.1 of Frankia sp. Hr75.2. NCBI lineage: Bacteria > Bacillati > Actinomycetota > Actinomycetes > Frankiales > Frankiaceae > Frankia > Frankia sp. Hr75.2. Next base: position 43,165 of record NZ_CASGGV010000044.1, read on the forward strand.
CCGGCCCCACCACTCCCTCAGCCAGCACCCACCCGACCCGCCACTGCCCCGACCCCGGACTCCACCGTCCGTCACACACGCATCCTCGACGGGCTGATCAACGAATACCGCAACGCCGCCCGACGACACCCCCCGGACGATCACGTCAGCCATAAAAGAGCAGCGCACAGGCCGAAACCCGAATTTCGGAGCCCCACAGGGTCGAGCTTCGAACCCCGGGCGACCTGTTGTTTCCGCGGCTCGGGTCACGCCGACGCCAATGCCTTCAGACCGTGCGCCGGCCTGCCCGTGCTTGCGTTCGATCGGCCGGCTCGACATCCCCGTCCGGGCGTCACGGCGGATCGCCGCGTACAACTCGACCCTCGACAGCCTGGCCACCGGCACCCCTCGCTCGACGGTGCCGATCTTCCCGTCGTCGCTCGGAGGGTGCGGTCGGAACTCGCGAACAGCAACCCCAGAGACAACAGGGGTGCGGTCGCCGCTCGCGAACATCTGCGGTCGGTTCACACGAGCAGAGCCACCCGGCTTCAGAATGGCATCAGAACGGCTTCTACCGTCCTGATCATCTTCGACGACCGCGGTGGCAAGACCCCCCGCACCAAGATCACTGCCACCAGCCCCACCGGCCGAACCGTCACCCTTCGCCGCTGCTGATGCGCCCCCGCCGCTCGCGCGACAGCCACCGGACAGCAACGTGCGGTGAAAGTCGCCCCCGTCGTTCGCCCGGGGCCTGAAAAAGGGACCGAAGCGTGGGCACCTTGCAGACGCCCACCAGATCGTGCGCGTCGCAGGTTACTCCCGGCTCTACCTGCGCCTTCGTGCGCCCGCGGTTCGAGCGGAACTGGACGATCTCCTCTGCTTCGACAGCGTCGACGATGATGACATCGGGGACTGAAGCCGGCGCCGCCGGATATATGTCCATCAACCGTTTGGGCACCGCACTGCGCGGCGCGACACGCCTGCCGGCATCGCGCCGAACCGGCTGCGTGTCCCGTAACATTCCGATGCCGCACAGCCCAGGACTTCGGTACTGAATAGCGGGTCAGCATGCACACTCACCCGCCAGAGCCAGCCGAGAAGCTCCTCCAGCGTAACAGTGAAGCTTTTCTATGGCAGGCTTGTTCCTGAGGCCTCCTTGGAGGAACGGCGTTAGATGGAAAAGTTCATTCATGCCGCCGCGGGCCCCTACTCTAAGGCGAGCCCTCGGCCAGCCGGCGGGTAGGTCGCCGTGCCCCGGCAGGATAACGAAAACCTGGCCACCAGGTACCGGGTGAGCACCGTGGGCGAGTGATGGGTTCCATGACCAGGAGGAGCAATCATGAAGCTGATTTTCTTGCCACGTCGCGCGTTCGCCGGCGTCGTCGCCGTGTCCGCGGCGGCGGCCGGCCTGTGGCTCGCGCCCGCCGCGGCCTCGGCGGACATCAATCTCGTCACCTGTACGGGGACGGAAGCAGTCAGTTACAGCCCGGGGTTGACCTACACCCCGCACGACACCACGGTCACGATCAACGGCTCCCTCGGTTCCCTCGGCTCCGCCGCGAGACCGGGCGCCTGCGTGGCGCCAGGCACCGGTATCACCTCCGCGACCTACACCGAGGTCTTCAACCGCCCGGGTGCCTCGTGCGTCCAGGCGGCGTTCAATGGTCCAGGCGCCCGGGTGATCACGTGGAACGACGGCCAAACCAGCACCTTCACCTTCACCGCACAGATCCAGACGCTCCCGGCCGCGTCCGTCGTCACCCTGGCAGGGACGATCACCGCCGGCCGGTTCAAGGGCCGGACGGCCGTCGAGACCATCCAGATCCCGCAGCTCAACCTGCTCCAGTGCTCGACTACGGGCATCACCGACAGCACCGACCTCGCGACGCTGATCATCGTCTGACGTTGAGAGGGAGGGTGCCGGCGCCGCTCGGCCCGGCACCCTCTGGCCCGCCTCAGTACCCGTCGCTCAGCCACGGTCTCCGCGAAGGCCCATGTGTCGCCGTCGGCGCGAGGTCACGCGGAGCGCCTGCCGGTGAAGGGCTCGGTCTTCACGAGGTGTAGTTGCCGGAATCCGGCCAACATTACGACTGTTGCCAGTACCCCACCAGCTGGCAACAGTTAGGAGCGATCAAGACGGCCGTGCAGGCCGAGACGCGTCTGGGGGCTGGTCGGTCCGCGCGGATGCTTCCGTAGCGCGCCGCACCCGACCGCCCTACCTGCGGCTACTCACGGAGGGACGCCGATCAGCGGGCGCCTCTATGCAACCGACGGTGTCAGGAGAACGGGCCGTCGGGACGCGCAACCAGCGACCGGCGGGCGCGCGCCGAACCGGTGACGTGGCGGCCGTGCGCGAGCCTGCCGAACACCGCCCTGCGCCGGTCCACCCGATGGTCGACCAGGCCGACAACACCCCGAGCCTGGTAGCGCTGCCGATGGCGCTTCACCGTCGCCGCGCTCACCGGGTGGCCTGCCGCGGCCAGCTCCGCGGCCTTCACCTGCTCTCGGCGGGTCAGCGACCACCGGCCGGGGTCGTAGTCCGGCCGCGGCGCCGTCCCCGGTGGGCTGTCCGGTGGAAGGCCGCGCAGCACCTCGACAACGTGCCGTTCCCACCACAGCGCCCGCTCGACCGCCTCGGCGGGCAGGCCCTCCAGGACCCCGTGCGGCGACACCCACCCAGCGCTCCTCATCGAGACCACGCCGCGGGACCGACGACCGTCGACGGCCCCAGCAGCCCGCCGGTCAGGTCCGCCGCCAACAGCCGGCGCCAGAGCAGGTGCTAGAGCACCGGCAGCACCGCCAGCCGGTCACCGACCTCAGCGACGCCGTCGAACAGCGACCTCGGCCCGGCGAACACCTCCACCAGCCGGTCCGCCACCGCCCCGGAGCCGCCGCAGCGGGGATGCCGATAACGCGCCAGCCAGCGCACGTTCGCCACCAACACCCCATCGGGCACCCCGACCCGGCGGAACAGCCAGCCGACCCGCACGCACGCCCGCGCCATCGCCGCGAACGCCTCGGCGTCCGACGGCTCGATCCGGTCGTCCGCCCGCACGTCGACGACCACGCCCCCGCCGTCGGCGAGCCGGACGAAGAAGTCAGGCGCGTGCCGCCGCTGGCGGACACCGTCCTGCCAGCGGAGCCAGAACGGCTGCGCGGCCAGGCCCACCACGTCCGGATCGAAGTCGAGCAGCATCAGGTGATCCCGCTCCAGCCACGACTCGAACCCCACATGATCACCGAGAGTGGCCGGCCACCACCAGCCCGGAAAACTGCGTCCTCCTCGCGGCCAGCCGAACGGCCGCACCGGCGAGACCTTCTCGAACGGCACGTCCCAGCACGTCGCCAGCGCCTCCCGACACCGCGACCCGGCCGCCTCCACCAACTCCAGCACGAACCCGCCACCCACCGACACCCGCCGGACGGTAGATCACCAGGCCCCGAGCCGGGTCAACTTCGATGGCACGAACCATGACCGGACCACATTCGATGGCACGCGGGGCAGGTTCGATGTCAAAGGACACCTCCCCACCGGACGTTTCCCACGCCCGGCCCCGAGTGGTGCCCAAACTCAGGATGAACCGATCACGTGATGGCCGTCGGTACTGTTGCGGGGCACCACTTGGCGGGGCCTGGCTTGGGCATGCTGGAGCCCTCTACCAGCCGTCCTGACGAGCCAGGACGCAGAACTCGTTGCCTTCTGGGTCTGCCATGACTACCCAGTCGACGCTGTCGCCCTGCCCGACGTCGACACGGGTCGCTCCGAATTCGAGGAGGCGGGCGACTTCAGCAGCCTGGTCGTCGGGGTTGAGGTCGAGGTGCAGCCGATTCTTGGACCGTTTCCGGTCAGGCGCTCGCAGGAAGACGAGGCCGGGAAAGCTGGCCGCGTCCGCCGCGATGTCGACCTCGCGTTCGTTGCGGTAGACCACACGGAACCCCAGGACCGTCGCCCACCACTCGGCCAAGGCCACAGGATCGTCACAGTCGACGACGACGCTGAACCAACGGGCCGCCATGCGACTGATCCTGCCGGATCCGAACCGGTCACAGCGAGTCAGGTCGTGGCGCCCTCAGTCAGGTTCGAGCGACGACCACGTGGTCTGGTCCGTCAACGAACGCGGTCAGATCTCATCGGCATAGCCACGAGCGCCCGCGACAGGCCGCCGTCCACGGTATCGCGGCGCAGTCTCATGCAAGAACAGGCGAGGCCATCCCACACTCACTCAGGCCGGACCCGCCAGACACCGGATGATCATCTTTTGTCCTGGACGCACCTGACGACACCCGTGCCTCACGCCGCACCCCGCGAAGCCGCGCGAAGGCAGCCCTGACCTCCGCCCGTCATGATCCCGGCGAGCCGACGGTCGCACGGCAGAACGATCACAAAATGATCCTTAAACGCAAACGACAAGGGTTCCCGACAGCGCCACCGTGGTCACCCGATCGGCACCGGCACATAGGGAGGTCCGCCTTCGGCGGACCTCCGAGGGCGTTGCGCAGATCGCCCGTCGTCCACAGACCGACGCGGGAGCGCACTTCCGTGAGGGACCACAACCAAGATCAATATGGCGCCAGTCACATTATCTCGATCGCGCTCCGCGCGCGAGGCGGACGCAGGATGTCGGTCATGCGCTCTCGGCTCGACGGCAAACCTGTGGCCAGGCACGGCCCATAAAGTGTGGATAATCTGTGGAGATGATCTACACGAGAAGGAGGTTGCAGGTCTCTGACCTGCGGCGATGCTCCCGCGATAGGACTCGAACCTATAACCTGCCGGTTAACAGCCGGCTGCTCTGCCAATTGAGCTACGCGGGACCGTCATTTCCGTCAGGCCCGAACCGCCCAGGTTCCGCCGAGCGACCAGATGCTCCGCGGCCTGGCCGCCGTGCCGCCTGGATCTAGCCGCCCGAACCGGGCGGGTGGCGGCGACGGATCGTGCCTGACGTCGTCAGCCTACCTGAGGTTCCGGCACGGCTGTCGGTGGGGTAGTAAACAAGCCTGTGACAAGCCGGAGCAAGCGCGGTGTCAGCCGCGAACGCCCGGCCCCTGCCCCGGGAGGAACCATGCGCATCAGGCCCAGTGTGGTCGTTGCCCTCGGCATCGGGTACGTCCTCGGTGCCCGTGCGGGGCGTGACCACTACGACGCGATCATGCGCCAGGCGCGCGAGGTCAGGGAACGCCCGGAGGTCCAGAGCGTCGCCGGGGTGGTCTCGGCCCAGGCCGGGGCCCTCGCCCAGCGGGTCCGCACCGTGCTGGGCAGCGCCCAGGACAGCGACGGCACCACCTTCGCCGCGTCCCTGGGAGCGCACAGCTCCAACGGTGTGGGGGTGCACTCGCGCTGACGACGACCAGCATCTCCCACCACACCGCGGTGTGGGCCCTGCCCCATTTGGGGGACCACCCCAGGAAACGCCGGTTCCGGGCGGTCTGGCTGCAGGCCGTCCGGGTCCGTCCCGCTGGCGAGCGCTCGGCACGGGTCCACCCGGCCGCCGGCGGCCACACCGGTGTCCGTGCGCGCTGACCGGGGGCGGCGCGGCCCCGGCGGCCGGCGGACGTCCACGCATGCCGGCGGTGCCACGCCGGGGTCAGGTGCCGGGTCCGGGCCTGGCTCCGGCTCCGGCTCCGGCTCCGGCTCCGGGCAGGCTGCGGCCGGTGTGCCGGAGGAGCTCGCCGCCATCCTGGAACTGCTGGGACGCCGGTACACGCTGGCCGCCTTCTGGAGCCTTCGCGGCGGTTCGTCCTCCTTCCGGTCTCTCACCGGACGGGTCGGCGCGCCGGAGTCCCAGCTCTCGCAGCGGATGCGCGAGCTGCGCGAAGCCGGCCTGGTCGAGGTCGACGAGGCCGGCGAGTACCGCCTGACCAGCCATGGACGTCGGCTGTTGGGCGTTCTGGAGCCGCTGTCCGCCTGGGCCCAGGACTGGGTCGCGCTGAGTCCACGCCAACGGATCCCGAAGGGCTCCGCCAGCCACGCGACGGACGAACCGGACCCCGACTGACCCGCCCCGGCACCCCGGTCAGCCCCCGGGCCGACTACGGCGTCCCGCGGTCGGGTGGACATCCCACGGTCAGTAGGTGCAGTTCGGCGGGGGGGGTGGGGTGGCCGCCGCGGGGGGCGCGGGTGCGCCGGGGACGGTTCCGGCTGCCGTGGTACCGGCGGCGGCGGTCTCGGCGCCGGTGGCGGCCGGAGCGGCCGCGGGAGCCGTGACCGGGACGTCGGCGATGCCGTCGAAGGACGATCCGAGGATCAGCTGGAGCCCGTCGATGCCGGGGTCGCTCTCCAGCCGTGCCCCGGGTACGAGGGTCTGCAGGGTGGCCGCCGCGGCGTCCAGGCCGGTGCCGAAGCGGACCCGCGAGGTCACGTAGTTGCTGGTGGAGGCGTTGCCGGCGTTGGTTGCCCGGAAGCCCTTGCCGTTCAGCTCGTCGACGGCGTCGGCGGCCAGTCCGGCGATCCCGCTGCCGTTGAAGACCTGGACGGCGACCTCGGTGGCGTCGGCGCCGCCGGCGCCCGGGGCCGAACCTGTGGAGCCGCCCAGCGGGGCGACGATGCGCTCCAGATCGGCCGGGTTGTAGAACTGGACGGACACCCTCTGCCCTCCGACGAGGATCTCGCCGCGGTCGTTCACCGCGCCCTCGGCCCTGGTGGGCGGATGGGTCGGCAGGGTCTGCATGCCGACCCCGCCCGAGGCGATGCCCTTCAGCCTGGTCGCGAGCTTCCGCAGGTCCAGGAGATCGGTGTTGTCGTCCAGGGTGAGCGCGCCGGTGGCCGTGGACAGGAGCTGCTCGAGCTGGCTGGGGTTCGTCAGGACCCCGCCGCCGACGACCTTGTGGAACACCGCGCCCATGAACTGCTGCTGGCGGCGGATGCGGTCCATGTCGCCGCCGGGCAGGCCGTGCCGCTGCCGGACGAACGCCAGGGCCTGCTCGCCGCCGACGTGCACCGTCCCCGGGCCGCCGACGAAGCCGCTCATCGGGTCGTTGGTGTTGCGGCTCGTCCGGCCGTTCTCGGCGACGAACTCCTTGTGGTCCGAGGGTAGGACACAGACGTCCACGCCGCCGATCGCGTCGGTGATCGACTTGAAGCCCGCCAGGTCCATCGAGACGTAGTGGTCGATGCGCATGTTGGTCAGCGACTCGATCGTGCGGACCAGCAGTGACGGGCCGCCGTCGGAGATCGCGGAGTTGAACTTGGCCTTGTGCCGGGCGTGCTTGCGCCCGTCGGTGTCGGTGTACTCGGGGATCGTGACGTAGGTGTCGCGCGGGATGGACAGCATGGTCACGGTCTCGTCCTCACCGAAGTGGGCGAGGATCGTGGTATCGGAGCGCTGCCCTTCGAGGCCCGCACGGCTGTCCGTGCCGACGAGCAGGAAGTTGGTGGCGCCCTCGGACTCTTCGGGCCGGTCGTCACCGAGGTCGAGGTTGACCTGCCCGATGCGGCCGTTGGCGTACGTGTAGACGGCCCATCCGCCCGCGGTGACGGCGAAGACCAGGACGGACAGGAAGCCGAGGAGCACCCGGTAGAGCTGCGAGGAGGCGCTGCGGCGCGGCCGGCCTCCGCCGCGCAGGTCGAACGGGAGCGTTCTGGATCGCCGCTCTGGATCCCGTGGCACACCCGGTCGCCCGCCCAATCCAGGGTCTCCCTCCGGCGCACCACACGGAAAACAGCGCTTGGGGCGGAAATCATAGGCTATGCACTCGCGGACGGGACCACCCGGTGGTCCCGTCCGCGCTGGTCAGGAGCGCCCACGCGGAGACACCCTCCGACCGGGCCAGATCGCCACGGGGGCTGTTCCGCGCCGCCCGCGGCCGGGTTCAGAACCTCGCCAGCCGGGTTCTTGACCTCACCAGCCGGGATCGGGGCCTCACCAGCCGGCTGGCCGGCTGCCGGGCTGACTGGCCCGCCCGATCCGCAGCGCTCATACCTCTGCGCGATGTTCATCGCGTTCCGCAACGTTCATCGCGCCGTACGCGGAGCGTCGGCGGGGAGTCGGTCGCCGGATCGCCGTGATTGCCAGGCTTCTCCCCACTGGGGCCATCGCGCTGACGCCGCGCCGGAGCCACCGCGCGGGATGGCGGCCATGGGGGAGCGACCGCCGGGGCGCGCGCGGGGCCGGTGCGGCCGGAGGAAGGACGCTCATGACCGCACCTGACCACCGATCCACGTCACCCCTCGAGAACGGTCCGGCGGAGCTCGGGCCGGCCGGAGTGGGACGCCGGGCGCTGCTGCGCGGCGGCGCCGTCGTGGCGACCGCCGGCGTCGTCGGGCTGGGGAGCGGGGCCGGGCGGGCCGGCGCCGCGACCGGTGCGCCGGCGGTCGCCGCCGGCGGGCCGGGGCAGGTGCTGGGCGGGCGCCCGGCGTTCACCTCCGGGGTGCAGGCGGGCGATGTCGACACCAGCGGCGCCGTGATCTGGGCCCGCTCGGACCGCCCGGCGCTGATGACCGTGGAGGTGTCAGGCAGCGAGTCGTTCCGGTCGGCGCGGACGGTGGGCGTCACGCGTCTCACCGATGCCACGGACCGCACCGGGGTCGTCGCCGTGAACGGGCTCCCGCCCGGCAGCGAGGTCTTCTACCGGGTGCGGCTGGCGGCGGCGGATGATCCGCGCCGCGTCGGCGAGACCCTGGTCGGACGTCTGCGGACCGCGCCGGTCCGCCCCCGGGACGTGTCTTTGGTGTGGTCCGGTGATGTCTGCGGCCAGGGCTGGGGAATCAACCCCGACCGCGGCGGAATGACGATCTTCGAGACGATGCGCCGGCTGTCGCCGGACTTCGCCATCTGCTCGGGTGACTTCGTCTACGCCGACGGGCCGCTGGCCGAGACGGTCGCGCTGCCCGACGGCAGTGTGTGGCGCAACCTGGTCACCGACGAGAAGCGCAAGGTCGCCGAGACCCTCGCCGAGTTCCGCGGGAACTTCCGCTACAACTTCATGGACGCGAACCTGCTCGCGTTCAACCGCGAGGTTCCCTGGGTGTTCCAGTGGGACGACCACGAGACCACGAACAACTGGTATCCGGGCGAGATCCTCACCGATGACCGGTACACCGAGAAGCGCGTGGACGTCCTGTCCGCCCGGTCGCGGCAGGCTCTGTTCGAGTACACCCCCACACTGCCGGGCCGGCCGGACCCGGCGGGCCGGCTGTACCGCAAGATCTCCTACGGCCCGCTGCTGGACGTGTTCGTCCTGGACATGCGCAGCTACAAGAACAACAACGGGGTGGGGCAGACGGATCCGGCCGGCGCGGCGATTCTCGGCACCCGGCAGCGGGACTGGCTCATCGACGGCCTGACCAGGAGCAGGGCGACCTGGAAGGTGATCGCGAACGACCTGCCGCTCGGCATCGTCGTTCCGGACGGCACCACCGCCATCGAGGGAGTGGCGCAGGGCTCGCCCGGGGTGCCGCTGGGTCGTGAGGTCGAGATCGGGCAGGTCCTCTCGGCGATCCGGCGCAACCGGGTGCGCAACACCGTATGGATCACCGCGGACGTGCACTACACCGCGGCGCTGAGCTATCACCCCGACCGGGCCGCCACCCGGGACTTCGACCCGTTCTGGGAGTTCGTGGCGGGGCCGCTGAACGCGGGCACGTTCGGCCCCAACGCGCTCGATCCCACCTTCGGTCCCGAGCAGGTCTTCGCCCGGACGCCTCCGCCCGGCCAGTCGAACCTCCCTCCCTCCGCCGGGCTGCAGTTCTTCGGCCGCCTCGCGATCGACGGCGGCTCCCGCGCGCTGACCGTCGAGCTGCGTGACGCGGCCGGCGGTGTCCTGTGGTCGAAGGCGCTGCCAGCCGGCTGACCACACCGTGGCGGGCGCAGCCGTACCCACCGCGCCCGCCACGGCGCTGGCCGCCGCGCTCGCCATGGCTGGCACGCTGCCGCGCCAACCGCCGCCTGCGCTCGCCGCCACCGGGCCTACTCGGCGCCGGCGAGCGCAGGCGCAGGCTGAAGCGGCACCTCCGCGACGGGGTCCCGCTGCTCGAACTGGGTCCGGTACAGCTCGGCGTAACGACCACCCGCCGCGATGAGCTCGGGGTGGCTGCCGCGCTCGACGATCCGGCCGGCCTCGATGACGAGGATGACGTCGGCCGACCGCACGGTGGAGAGCCGGTGCGCGATCACCAGCGCTGTCCGGCCGGCCAGCGCCTCGCCGAGCGCCTCCTGCACGGCCGCCTCGGACGTGGAGTCCAGATGCGCGGTGGCCTCGTCCAGGATCACCACCCGGGGGCGGGCCAGCAGCAGGCGGGCGATCGTGAGGCGTTGGCGCTCCCCGCCGGAGAGGCGGTAGCCCCGCTCCCCCACCACGGTGTCCAGCCCGTCGGGAAGCTGGGTCACCAGGTCCGCCAGCCTGGCCCGGCCCAGCACGTCCCACAGCTCGGCCTCGGTGGCCTCGGGCCTGGCCAGCAGCAGGTTCGCCCGCACGGTGTCGTGGAAGAGGTGGTCATCCTGGGTGACCATGCCGATGGTCTCGCGCAGCGAGTCCGCGGTCAGGTCACGGACGTCCACCCCGGACAGCCGGATCGCGCCCGAGCCCACGTCGTAGAGACGCGGGATGAGCTGGGCGATCGTCGATTTTCCAGCCCCGGACGAACCGACGAGGGCGATCATCTGGCCCGGCTCGGCCCGCAGCGAGACGTCGTGCAGCACCTCACCGTTCTCGCGCTCGTCCAGGACGGCCACCTCCTCCAGCGACGCCAGTGACACGGCGTCGGCCGAGGGGTAGGCGAAGTGCACGTGGTCGAACTCCACCGACACCGGGCCGGCGGGCAGCGGGCGGGCGTCGGGGCGCTCCACGATGAGGGGCTCGAGGTCGAGGATCTCGAACACCCGCTCGAAGCTGACCAGGGCGCTCATCACCTCCACCCGGGCGCTGGCCAGTGAGGTCAGCGGCGCGTAGAGGCGGGTGAGCAGGAGCGCCAGGGCGACGACGGCGCCGGGCTCCAGCTCGCCGCGCAGGGCGTAGTAGCCGCCCAGCCCGTAGACGAGCGCCAGTGCGAGGGCGGACACGAGGGTCAGGGCCGTCACGAACACCCACTGGACCATGGCGGTGCGCAGGCCGATGTCGCGCACCCGCTGGGCGCGGCGGGCGAACTGGGCGGATTCGTCGGCGGGCCGGCCGAACAGCTTGATCAGGGTGGCGCCGGGGGCGGAGAAGCGTTCCGTCATCCGCGAGCCCATGACGGCGTTGTGGTGGGCGGCCTCGCGCTCCAGACGGGCGAGGCGGGAGCCCATCCGCCGTGCCGGCAGGACGAACACGGGGAGCAGGACCAGCGCGAGCAGGGTGATCTGCCAGGACAGGCTGATCATGACGACGAGGGTGAGCAGGAGCGCGACGAGGTTGCCGACGACTCCTGACAGGGTGTCGCTGAAGGCGCGCTGGGCGCCGATCACGTCGTTGTTCAGCCGGCTGACCAGGGCACCGGTGCGGGTGCGGGTGAAGAAGGCGATCGGCATCCGCTGGACGTGGTCGAACACCGCGGTGCGCAGGTCGAGGATGAGGCCCTCGCCGATGCCGGCGGACAGCCAGCGGTTGAGTACGCCGAGGGCGGCCTCGGCCACCGCGATCGCCGCGATCAGCGCCGCGAGGACGATGACCGTGCGGGGGCGGGAGCCGTCCACGATCGCGGTGACGACCCGGCCGGCCAGCACCGGCGTCGCCACCGCCAGGACGGCTCCGGCGATGCTCGTCACCAGGAACAGGCCCAGGGTGCGGCGGTGCGGCCGGGCGAATCCCGCGATCCGGCGCACGGTCGCCCGGGAGAACGGGCGCCGCTCCTCCTGGGCGTGCATCGCCGAATACATCGAGTTCCAGGCCGCGAACTCCATGCTCATCTGAACACCACCTGTCCGTCGCCGAGGTCCGTACGGCCGCACGTATCGGAACACGGAGGTCCGACAGTTTTCCGCGCGTCCCAGGTGGGCGCGCCGGCGGCGTTCGGGGCACGCGGCCCCTCGGCCGGACGGCCGGGGGATCACGAGCCGGCTCGGACGCTAATACCTGAAGTTGACTTCAGGTCAAGCTTTTGCGACCGGGGCCGCCCGGCGGGCCGACGTCGCCCTGCTCCGCGACGAGCGAGGGCCAAGGGCCAAGGGTGGGCTGGCGAGGAGAAAGGCAGAAAGCGGATCCGCCTGCGGGAGCCACCCCGGGATTCGGCGGTTCCAGGGGGCCGGCGAAAGGTGTGCCCGGTCGCCGTTGACCGGACTACGTCCCTCGTCGCGGTCCCGACCGCGAGCTCAGGCGATGCGTGTCGCCCGCTCGGCCATTCGCGGCGCCGCCGGCAGCACGGACACCGGGTGGTCCGCCATCCATCCGACGTCGGCGACCGTCACCTTCATCCGGCTGGCGAGATCGGTGGGGGCGTACCCGCCCTCGAGCGCCTGCCTGATGGCGGCGGCCCTGATTGCGCGCAGGGCCGAACGCTGCGGATGTGACGTCCACATCAGCTCGTCGGCAAGCCCCGCACGTTCGATCGGGTCAGTTACCTGCATTACCTCGTCACATGTCACGGTGATAGATGGTTGCGTGAGCAGGAAGTCTTGGCAACACCCTGCACAACAGCTGTTCCGGCGGCCTGCCAGACCGGCCACCGGAACGGACCTCGAGGCGACGCGACCCGTCCTGCGGATCGATTACAGCCCGTTTACGGATCCCCGCCGGACCATAACGCGATCCCGCAGCGGTGTGCGCTCGGTAACCGGCGGCGCTCAGTTCTCGGAGGGAACCCCGAACCAGGAGACGACCTGCCCGCCGAACTTGAGGTCACCGTCAATCTTGATCTTGCGAGTGAGGTAGAGCTTGGCGGCATTCGCCTGCCCTGTGACAACGCGCACCAGCCGCACGCGGTCGGTCGTGATGGTCACCGTCCGCCCGCCGCCCGGCGCCGGGCCGCCGGGCGGGTCGATGGTCAGCTCGCACGCCGCACCGTGGACGGCCAGCACATACACCCGCGTCGCACCGCCCGGCCCACCGCTGAGGACGAACTGGACCAGCGCGTCCTCGCCCTTGGCCTTCTCGGGCTGGAAGCTGTCGCGCATCCGGGCGAACAGCTCGTCGAGGACGGCGTCGCCCGACGGGCCACGCAGAACCGTCTCCGTCTGGGACTCCGACAACGAGCCCAGCGCGTCGACCAGCGTGGCCGGGTCGGCGTTCAGATCAACGGACAGGTCGGACATGGGTGCTCCCAGGTGCCGCGCCGATACGGATGGCCGGCCATGCGCCGGTACGTCCCATGATGTCGCGCCCCCTCGACGCCCTCGGCGCGACCCCCTGCCGAAGGTGACACCCGGCCGCCGCCACGGCCGTGTGGCATTTGGGCCTGTTCGGGCGCATGTGGCCGGTGGATACCATCGGCGACCGGGCGGCCGGCCCGGCGCCGTCGACACCGAGCCGCGGCGGAAAGGACACCGGATGCTGGAGCCGCTCATCGACTCCGACCCGCGTGCCATCGGGCCGTACCGGCTGTCGGGCAGGCTCGGCACCGGTGGGATGGGCGCCGTCTACCTGGGGTTCGACCCCGCCCGCCGACCAGCGGCGGTCAAGGTCGTCCGGCCTGACCTGCTCGGCGACGCCGAGTTCCGCGGCCGGTTCCGCCAGGAGGTCGCCGCCGCCCGCCGCGTGCGCGGCTCGTTCGTCGCCGCCGTTCTCGACGCCGACGTCGACGCACCGACACCGTGGATGGCGACCGAGTACGTCGACGGGGTGAGCCTGCAGGCGGCGGTGAGCCGGCGCGGGCACCTCGACGGGCCGATGCTCGCCGGCCTCGCCGCCGGTCTGGCGAACGCGCTGGTGGCCGTGCACGCCGCCGGCCTGGTGCATCGCGACCTCAAGCCGTCCAACGTGCTGCTGGCCTGGGACGGCCCGAAGATCATCGACTTCGGCATCGCCCGGTCGCTCGACGCCACGAGCCACACGACCGCCGGGGGCGTGCTCGGGACCGTCGCGTGGATGGCGCCCGAGCAGCTTCGCGGCGAGCGGGTCGGGCCACCCGGAGACATCTTCGCCTGGGCTCTGTGTGTGGTCTTCGCGGCGCGGGGGCGGCACCCGTTCCCCGCCGACGCGCCGGCGGTGTCCGCGATGCGCATGCTCGCCGACGACCCCGATCTGACCGGTGTGCCCGACCACCTGCTCCCGCTGCTCGCCCGTGCCCTCGCCAAGGACCCGGGCCTGCGGCCGACGGCGACGCAGGTCGTGTCCAGCCTCGCCGGGGTCGCGGTGGCCAGCCTCGACGAGGCCGACGCCGCGGTCCGCGGACTGATCGGAACCGGCTGGGTTCCACCGACGCCGCCAGGCGCCGGCCCCCCGCCCGACGTGTCGGACGTCCAGACCGCGGCGGCGCGGGCGGGCTCGGTGGCACCGGCGGGCGCGGTGGTGGCGCCGGGCATCGGCACGGTGGCGGATCGGACCCTGCGGGCGCGCCGCCGCGGGAGCGGCGGCACCGGTGGCGGCCGCTCCGGCCTGCTGACCGGTCTCGCCGCCGCCGGCCTGGCCCTCGCCGTGCTCGCGGTCACGTTCGCCGTGACCGGTGTGGGATGGGACCGGTCGGCGGGGAGCGGTGACCGGAGCGACCAGGACGCGCGGATGCGGGTCGGGGCGCTCAAGGACATGGTGCCCCCGGTGCCGGCGGACAAGGGGGCACGCGCGAGCCGGCCGGGCTTCCCGGCCGCGGATCCCGCGAAGCCGGGCGCGACCCAGACCGCCTCCGGCTCCCCCGGCGTGGCGCCGGGCTCGAATCCGCCGGGCCCTTCAACGGGCACACCGGGTGTGCCGCCGTCGGCGGCCCCCGCGCCCGCGCCGTCCCAGACTCCGCAGCTGCCGCCGGCCACGCCGCTGTACCGCTACTACAACGGTCAGGATCACGCCTCGCTCACGAGCGCGGCGCCGGCGGCCGGCTTCCACCTGGAGCATGTGCTGGGCAAGCTCTTCACCAGCGGTGACGCCCCTGGGACGGTTCCCGTCTACACGTGCCTCAACGGGGCGGAGTCGTTCACCTCGCTGGCGTCCTCATGCGAGAGTCGCACGCCGGTGGGCGTGCTGGGCTGGATCTACGCGGCGAAGCCGGCGGAGCCGGCCACCCAGGCGGTGTACCGGTGCCGTATCGGCGAGGATCACTTCGAATCACTCCAGGCCGACTGCGAGGGCCAGACAGCGGAGGGGCTCATCGGCTACGCGCCGCCCTGACGGCCGGCAGGCCGGTCCGCCGCGCTCTCCGCCCCGCGGAACAGCGTGCCCGGCCGCCCCGCGGAACAGCGTGCCCGGCCGTCCTACGGAGTAGCGTGCCCGGCGCGGCGAATCCGCCCCGGCCCGGCCCCGCCGTACAAACACTCTCCGCACAAACCCGCTCCGCGCGAATCTCCGCCGTGCGCCCCGCCGCACGAATCACGCGCCGGCGTGTGGTTTCCTCTTACCAGCACCGGCGGGATACGGGAGCGAGGATGCCGTGAAAGTCGTGGCAGTCGTCAATTACAAGGGCGGGGTGGGAAAGACGACGCTCACCGCGAACATCGGCGCGGACATCGCCCGTTGGGGAAAGCGCGTCCTGATGATCGACCTCGACCCGCAGGCGAGCCTCACGTTCTCGTTCTACCGCCCGGAGGAGTGGCGGGCGAATCTCGCCGACGACCGGACCGTCAAGGAGTGGTTCGAGGCCTGGCGCGGCGAGTCCTACGTTCCGCACCTCTCACCGTTCGTCACGACGCCGCCGGTCGTCAACTCGGCCATCACCCACAACGGCGGCGGGCTCGGGCTGGTCGCGTCGCACCTCTCGCTGGGTGACGTCGAGATGAACCTGGCGGCCCGGCTGGGCGGGGCGCAGGTCCACCGCTCGACCCGGTACTACTTCGACGTCTACCAGCGTCTCGCCGCGGGCCTGGCGACGTTCCACCCGCACGACTACGACCTGGTGCTCATCGACTGCCCGCCGAACTTCGGTGTGATCACCCGCATGGCGGTCGCCGCGTGCGACTTCCTGCTCGTCCCGGCCCGGCCGGACGAGCTGTCGACGCTGGGCATCGAGCACCTGCTCACCCGGCTGCGCCGCTTCGCGTGGGAGTACAACCGGGTCGCCGACATGCAGTCGGACCGCTACCCGGGGGTCAAACGGCTCGACCCGCAGATCCTCGGCATCGTGTTCACCATGGTGCAGTACTACGGCGGCCAGCCGATCACCGCGATGCAGCCGCACATCGAGCTGGCGAAAAGCCTCGACGCGCCGGTGTTCGACGCGATGGTCCGGGAGAGCAACAGCTACTTCGCCGGCGCGGCCGGAACCCAGCTCCCCGTCGTGCTCTCCGAGCGCATTCCCCGCGGGCTCGCACTCGAGCTGCGCACGCTCGTCGACGAGTTCCTCCGGCGAATCGGGGCGGCCAACCGTGGGTACTGAAGCCACCACCATGAGCACGGGAACCGGCGCCGTGGGTGCTGACTCCGGCGCCTCGCCCGCGGACCTCGGCGCGTTGCTGCTGCGCCAGGTGGCGGAGCTGCTGACCGGCCTCGACAGCCGCCAGGTCGCCGACCTGATCGCGGGCCACGCCCGGCTCGCCGTGGTGTCCACCGCCGCCGGACGCCCTTCGGGCACGGCGGCGCGACGTCCCACGGGCACGGCGGCGCGACGTCCCGCTGGTGCGGCGGCGGGCGCCGCGGGCCGGGCCCAGGTCGAGGTTCCCAGCGGAGCCGAGCTCGAGGAGCTGCGCCGATCCCTGCTCGACGCGCCCAGCCGCGCGGCCGCCGAGCAGCTCCTGGACGCCCTCGGCCCGCTTACGGTGGCCCGGTTGCGGGCGCTGGCCGTCGACCTGGGGATCAAGGGCATCACCAGCCGTGACCCCCGGGCCGCCGTCCAACGGAAGATCGTGGACCAGACGGCCGGCCTGCGGCTGCGGTCGGAGGCGATGTTCGGCGGCGTCCACGGCACGTGAGGCCGCCGCCCCAACAGCGGGTGGCGGGTGCGGCTACCGGCCGGGCAGGGTGATCCGGATGGCGGTCTGGGTCTCCGGCGGACGCCGGCGCACCGTGCGCGCCGCCTTCGACATGGCCGAGACCAGCGGCGCCGCGACCCGGTAACGGTGGCGCACCATGGCCCGCGCGGCACCGGTACGTTCCGGGACGATCTCTGCCATCACCTCCACCGGGCTCTCCGCCGCCTTTCCGCGGGCGTCGCACGGGGCGACCGTCGCCCGCGGGGAGTCACGCAGACGGCGCACCTTTCCGCTTTTTTCGTCGGTAAGAACGAGCAGCTCGGCGCCGTTGACCACGAACCACACCGGCGTCGAGACGGATCGCCCGTCACTGCGAAAGGTGGTCAGTGACAGGTACTTCGACGTTTCGGTCCATGCAGGCAGTGTGACGGCTGACGACATGGGCGGAACCGTAGCCCGGCCGCGGCCGGGCCGCTCGCCGGGTGGCGGAGAAGCCCGGAAGATCCCCCGCACGAATCACGCGGCCGGACCGATTCACCGCGCCGGCGGGATGATTCCGAGATTCGGGAGAACGAACCTCACCCGCCTGGCTTCGCCGGCTTTCTCTCGTTCCCCCGCCGGCCGCGGGCGCTGACGGGCGTCCGGTGCGGTCCCGCGGCGGCGGGCCCGACACCGGTCGGTCACCGCCGCGCCACCTGCGGTCACGCCCACCCAGCCGGGAGCCGGGCAGGCCGGACGGACGGGTCAGCGAAGCCGGCGGCTCCGGCGGCGAACCCCACCCGCACACCGGCCCACAGCGGCGGAGTGCTGACTCCGGTCAATATCCCGGAAACGCGGCCCGGTAAAGCCGCGGACGGGCGTCCCGCCGCGGCGACGACCCGAGGCCCATACGGGCGTGGAGCGGAGTCACGGAAAGCGGCCGTGGGTCGACACGAATACCGACGCCGGGCCGGCGGAGCACTTGACAGCGTTCGCCCGCTTGGCAGAATTGGGCCTCCGGCCGACGATGGCACATCGGATGAGGAATCGGCGTTCTCATCCGCGGGATCGACCGATACCACGGCGTGCCTTTGTCCCGGAGGCGAATACCCCGGAGGCGGAACCTCACCTCCCACATCCCGCGCGGTGCCAGACCCACCTCGCCGCGGGTGCCGCCGAAACAACCAGAGAATAATCCTCTATATAAATTTCTCGCTCGATCCGGCGGCGGGACGACCTCCGTGGCGATCGGGCCAGTCTGGAGGCGGCACCCGATCCGGTGTCCAGGGAAGGCACACAGATGAGCCAGGTGGCCAGAAAGGAACGATCCGACAAGGGCAGCATCCGCATCAACGCGCGTGACTTCCGGTGCCTGAGCTGGCTGCTGGAGATGGGTTCGGCCTACGAGGTGGATCTCGCCATCGTGCTCGACCCGGCGCGGCTGGCCTCCCCGAGCGCGGCGAGGGCGGTCGTGCGGCGTTGGCAGCAGGCGGATCTCGTCCAGGCGGAGGGGCTGTTCGCCAACCGGGGTCGGATCGTGCGTCTCACCGACGACGGCGCACGCCTGGTCGGCGAGGTCGATCACAGCGCCGCGGGCCCGCTGACCGCGGCCGTGCACGCCGCCGAGGTGGCTCGCACCCGGCTGCTGCTGGAACACCGGCCGCCCGGCATCCCGGTGGTCGGGTGGGTGGGCGCGCGCCGTTGGCGCGACGAGCACGAGCGGGCGGTCCGGACCGGCGCGCACGTTCCGGACGGTGTCGCCCGGCTCGCCGACGGATCCTGCGCCGCCGTGCAGGTCGAGCGGGTCAACCACGGGATCAGCGCGGCGATCGGTGTCGCCGGCGACCTGCTGCGCAGGTTCCCCCACGTGGTCTACGCCGTCCCGGCGATGAACGACGGGGTGTCGGCGGTGATCGAGTCGGCCGTCGCGGCGGCGGCGCGGCAGATCCGCTCCGCGGGAGCGGATCCGGGCACCGCGCTGGTGATCAGCATCCCCGACCGGCTCCACGGGGCGTTGGACGACGCACCGGACGGTGGCTGGTCGGCCCCGGGCCGACGGATGGCACGACCCTGCCGGTGACATGAAAAGGCCGCCCGGGGTACGGGGGGATCCCCGGGCAGCTAGTACATGTTTGCACCGCCCCACCGGGTGATGCAACGGTCTGCGGACGACGAGATGGTCACACGTGGTCGAGCGCCCGCACCGGGCTGTTCGCGGCGGGTGGCCTCATGCTGCCGCTGCGCACTGCCGCGGCGGGTGGCCTTAGGCAGCCGCTGCCGCGGCGAGCGGCAGCACGACCCGAGGGCAGAGGTGGATCAGCCGGGTTGACAGCGTCCCGCCTTCGAGGACGTCCAGCAGGGCACCGGCTCGCCGGCGGTCGAGCCGGCCGGACCGGTGCAGACCGCGCAGGCGGAGCAGACCGGGCAGGTGGGCCTCGATCGCGTGCTGGTCCGGTCGGGGGGCTCCGTCGAGCCACGCGTCGAACTGGGCGTCGGTCATGACCTCCCAGACCACGGTGTCGGCGATCGCGCCGGTGGCGTCGGTGACGGTGACCAGATGGGGAATGCGCACCAGGTCCGCCAGGCCGGTCAGGTCAGGCCGGGCGCCGGCGGTGACCACGTGGGTCTCCCGCCCGCTGCGCAGCAGCACCGACCGCAGGTGGGAGGCGAACGCGAGTGCCAGGGCGCTGCGGCCGGGCAGCCCGCCCTGCATGTGCATCACGACCGCGTCGATCCCGGGGCCGCGGACCCGCTCGGCGGCGGCCCGGGCCAGCCAGCTCGGCTCCACCATCACGAATCCCACCTGCGCACGCCGCCGTTCACCGACGGCGTCACCGCCGTCCTCGGCCAGGGCCCGCACCACGACAGGCTCGTGGAACCATCTGCAGGTGATCAGCCCGTCGGCCTGCGGGAGGGACAGGAGCGGGAGATCCCCGGACGTGAAGATCCGATCCATGGTCAGGGTCGTCATTCGGCTCTCCGGTGCGCGTACAGGGCATGGCAGCGCTCGCGTCAGCCCCGGGGGGTCGATGTCGCATCGGTACGTGGTGCGGCGGGTACCGGGTCTCGCGTCGGCGGTCGGGTGCGGGCGGTGCGCGGGCGTGGATCCGGCGGTCCACAAGCCGTCATGCGACCCGGCAGGTGCTGCCGAGGCCTGGGGTACTGCCCGCCCCCGTATCGGCGCCTGGCGACGGGCCACGGCGGCCCGCGCAGGGCGTCACGGAGACGGTCTGGCGGAGAGCTCCCAGCCACGCATCTCACCTTGCGATCATGACCGGACGCCGGTGTCCGGTCGTGATCCGGAGCGAGACGGACTACAGCAGGATCCGTCAAGCTCGCCCTGGCGCTGATCGAGCGGCCGGCGCCGGTGGGCCGGCGCCTCGTTCGTCAGCGGTGATGGTGCGTACCTGGCGCGAGTCACCCAGGCGGAGGTTCGTGGCGCCGGTGGTGCGTGGCGCGATGTCCCATGCGTTCGCCACCTGGAGATCGCTTGATGCGTTCGGCATTTCACTTTCCGTTAGTTCACACGTGTCGAACGACACCCTGACGGATGCCTGGTCACCACCCCCGAGGGCGACCGTGACGCCACGTGCTGGGGACCCCCGTGAGACCACCCCGCTCAGATGAGCAGGTTGTCGAAATCCCCGTCCTTCGCGCCCAGGATCAGCGCCTCAATCTCGGCCCGCGTGTAAACCAGCGCGGGTCCGTCGGGATGCCTGGAGTTTCGGACGGCCACCGCGTCCCCGGGAAGCCGCGCCATCTCGACACAGTTGCCCTGCGAATTGCTCCGTCGACTCTTCTGCCAGGTAACCCGCTGTAGGGCCGTGGCAGGCATACCGCTGTAGATCTTGGACAAGGTCGTTCTCCTGAAGATTCGTCCGGAGCCAGGCGATCGCTACACGCGGTCTGGGCACCTTTCCGCTCGAGCGGCTCGCAGCTCGTCCGCAGCCACAGAACCGCTCCGCCACAGGGAAGCCTCGGCCGATGAGAGGCCTCGTCCCACCTCCCTCCGGGGGTCGGCGCGTGCGCTTGCACGGACTTCGGCTCACGATACAGCACGCGCGTGTGCACGTGCATCCGACCTGCGCCCACGTGCACGCGACGTTCGACCGCTACGGATCGGCCCTTTCGGGTGACACTCACAACCCGCGACACGGACACACGACATCAACACCAGGACACACTGAATGCACTACGGAATACCGCAGGCGGAACGTCGATCTCGTGTTCCGTCTACATTTCATCGTCGTTACGGACACGGATCATCGCGGAGATCCCCTGTGGTGTAGGACTTTCTCCGGCGACAAAGAAGATCGGAAGGAAGAGAGCCCGCCACGAACCCGCAGCCCTCCGGCCCCGGCCCGGCCCGACGGACCCGACGCCCGACGGACCCGACGGCTACACAGACCCGGCGGCTGACGGACCCAGCCCCGACAGACGCGACGCCATCGGACCCGTCGAACCTGGCCCCGGTCCGGTCCGGTCCCGACCCCGTCCCGACCCGGCCAGGCAGCGCCCAGCCCGCCTCGGCCGCCCGAAGGATCCATTCCGGTGATCACCCGATCGTGCCCACTCGCCGGCGCCGGCAGTGGTGGCGAACGGCCTGTTCGGCTCCGCCCGCGGCGGCGCCCGTCCGGCCTGCCGACATCCCGCCGGCGCGTGCCCCGAGCAGCGTTCCCACGTGAATTCCGGCGCGCGCGGCCAGGCTCCCGCCCTCAGCGCCGTACCGCCCTACGTGCCGAGACGAAGGTCCCGATCACACCCGGCAGGCCCGCGGGGAGGTTGTACGGTCGACACGACGCCCGATTCCGGCCCACAGAAGCGGGTCCCGGACCGAACGCGGCGGCACCGTGCGCGAGGCGCGAGCACCGTCGGCGAGCGGGGAAAAAGGTGTGCTCCGCGTCGTTGACAGGCGCTCTTCCGATCCCGGCGACGGGATCACCGGTGAGGAGATCAGAGGTGTGCTCCGGCGGCCGGCAACTGCTCGACCCAGCGTGGTCTTTCTGCCACAGTGGCGACCGAGCAAGGCTGATCCGGTCAAGGGGGATCCGGATGGAAGCAGGCACCACCAGACCTCCTCCGGTGGTCCCGCCCCGGGGGATGCCCGATGGCGGGGGTAACGGCAGCCGTCCCAGGAGCCGGCCGGACTGACGCGGGTTACGCACCCGCCGCCCGGGCTTCGCCGCGCCCGGAGCCGCCCACCCAACCTCGGAATGCGTACCCAGCGTGGGACGCAATGACCGGGCAGTATGCGGAACGGCCGGACCGAGTCTCGTACCCCACCGAAATTGGGAGTCGGTCGCGAGCGCTCTCCGTCAACCGTGTATACGTATCTCGTTCGCACCGCGAGACGTGACTTGAGTTGAACGGGGCGGAGAAGGCGCGAGGTGAACGAGGGTAGAAGATCGAATGCCGTACTCTTGCATTGACCTATGGCGAGGGGGCCGACAGTGACGACCACTCAGCCGGGTGGCGGTCCGACCGTACGTCGGATCCTGCTCGGCTCACAGCTCCGTCGGCTTCGGGAGGAAAAGGGCATAAGCCGCGAGGATGCCGGCTACCACATCCGGGCCTCGGAGTCGAAGATCAGCCGCATGGAACTGGGGCGGGTGAGCTTCAAGGAACGCGACGTCGACGACCTCCTCACCCTGTACGGGGTGACGGACAGCGCCGAGCGCGCGCCGTTGCTCTCCCTCGTCCGGGAGGCCAACCGGCCCGGCTGGTGGCACAGCTTCGGTGACGTGCTCCCGAACTGGTTCCAGCCCTTCATCGGGCTGGAGGAGGCGGCGCAGCTCATCCGGACCTATGAGCTCCAGTTCATCCCCGGGCTCCTCCAGACGGAGGAGTACGCCAGGGCGGTGATCAAGCAGGGCAACACCGGTGTGCCCGCGGAGATCATCGAGCGCCGGGTCAACGTGCGCATGAACCGGCAGAAGGTTCTCCACCGCGAGAACGCGCCTCGACTGTGGGTAGTTGTCGACGAGGCCGCCCTGCGGCGCCCGATCGGCGGCCCCAAGGTGATGCGCAGCCAGCTCGAGCAGCTGATCGCCCTGTGCGACCTGCCGAACCTGACTCTGCAGATCATGCCCTTCGCCTTCGGCGGGCACGCGGCCGAGGGCGGCGCTTTCAGCATCCTGCGTTTCCCGGAGTCAGACCTCCCCGATGTGGTCTACCTGGAGCAGCTCACCGGCGCCGTCTACATGGATAAAAGAGAAGATGTGGACATTTACGCCGAAGCGATGAACCGGCTGACGGTGGACAGCCCGCCGCCGGCCACCACGCCCGAGCTTCTCAGCCAAATCATCACCGAGCTCTGAAGCCGGCCAGGCGTACCACAACGAGATTCACCCCGACGCCGGATAGGCCAGCCAGTCCTGCGGGGCCGTCCGGCGGCACGAGGCAGGCCACGGCTCGGGCGGGCCAGGCCACCTCGACACCCTTCTGAGCCGTGGTGCTCGGAGCCGCGGCTCGCGGTGTATCCGCGGGCTCCACACGGCGCCGCCCCGGCGCTCAGGATGCGCTCGCGGCGCGATCCGCGGCGTCGCAACCGGCCACGGCCGGCCCGAGCGACCTCGGCGGCGGCCGACGCGTCCACCGTCGGTGACTCCGGCAGACATCTGCATCAACCGGCACACATCTAGGCAATGGCACCCAAGTGCTCCCGCAACTTGGTATGAATGCACCCATTCAGCCGCGCCCACAGGATGGAGAGCCGGAAAACCATGGTCTCGGCGCTTGTCGTGATCTCCCTAGTCCTGACCGGGCTCGTCGCGGGGACCATGGCCGTCGGCCTGGTCGCCGTCCGGCCCGCGATGCACTCCCTGCCCCCGACTTCGTATGTGCTGGTCAAGCAGGCGTTCGACGTCAGCTACCCGAAGCTGATGAAGCCGCTCCAGATCAGCAGTCTGCTGTCGACGGTCGCGCTGGCCGTCGTGGCGGCCGTGGACGGCGCGTCCACCTGCGCGATCATCGCCGCCGTCGCGGCCGTCGCCGTGCTCACCAACATCCTCGTCACGGTGCGGGGCGACCTGCCGATCAACAACGCGATGGCCACCTGGCGCCCGGAGGCCCCGCCCGCCGACTGGCAGTCCCAGCGGGCCCGGTGGGACTTCTTCAACTCCATCCGCACCACCGCCGCCGTCGGCGCGCTCGTGCTGCTCGCGCTGGCGGCGACCACGACCTACTGACCGCGTCGACCGACTGAGCGCGCCCGCCCGGGCGGCGCGTCCGCCCGGGCCCGGGGCTGATCCCGGGACGATCCCCGACCGGAGCCGGCGTCCGCTGGGAATGCGGGCCGCCGGCCCGGCGCTGGAGAAAAGCAGGTGCCGGCGCGCGGCGGCGCGGGCACAATGCTGCCCTGAGGGGCTGCCTCGGAAGAGCTGCCTCGAAGACAACGCCGCGCGAAGGCGGCCGCCGCGGTCCGGGCCGGAGTGCGGCCGCGCTCGTAGCGTGGCCCGTGCCCAGCTCGACCGGGGTACCCACGAACCGACGACCGCCCGGGAATACGCCGTCTGTGATCTCTCCTGCTGAAACGCCGCCGCCGGCACCGCCGCCGCTGGCCGAGCTGCGTGCCTGCCTGCCCCAGCTCATGGCGCGCGACGCCCACCGCCTGAGCCGGCACCTCGACCGGGCCCGCCGGATGCGCGACCCGGCGGCGCGCGACTCCTCGATCGCGCGGCTGGCGGCGGACGTCGAGACCGCCCGGCTGCGGGTGGAGACGCGCCGGGCCAGCGTCCCGGTGATCGGCTACCCGGAGGAGCTGCCGGTCAGCCAGCGCCGGGACGAGATCCTGGCCGCCATCCGGGACAACCAGGTCGTGGTGATCGCCGGCGAGACCGGTTCGGGCAAGACCACGCAGCTCCCCAAGCTGTGCCTGGAGCTGGGCCGGGGCGTGCGCGGCATGATCGGGCACACCCAGCCGCGGCGGATCGCCGCGCGCACCGTGGCGGAACGGATCGCCGAGGAGCTCGGCAGCGTGATCCCCGAGACCGGCCGTGACCGGGCCCAGGCCGGCCCGAACGGCAGCGGAGGCGGAGGCGGGAACGGCAGCGGGGGCGGGCTGGTCGGCTACCAGATGCGCTTCACCGACCGGGTCGGCCCGTCCACGCTGATCAAGCTGATGACGGATGGCATCCTGCTCAACGAGCTGACCGCCGACCGGCTGCTCCGCCAGTACGACACCCTGATCATCGACGAGGCGCACGAGCGCAGCCTCAACATCGACTTCATTCTCGGCTACCTGCACGGGCTGCTCCCCCGCCGCCCGGACCTCAAGGTGGTCATCACCTCGGCGACGATCGACCCGCACCGGTTCGCCCGCCACTTCCACGACGCGCCGGTGATCGAGGTTTCCGGCCGCACCTACCCGGTCGAGACCCGCTACCGCCCCCTGATCGACACCGGGCCGGGCGTCGATGCCGACTCCGAGGCTGACGCATACGCCGACGCCGACGCGGATGCCGGCACCGCGGCACGGAGCGAACCACGAGCCGGTGGTCGCAAGGGAGCCGGCGGCGACGGCCGAAGAGGCAACAGCGAGGCCCGGCGAGGAGCCGGTGGCGACGCCCGAACCGGGGCGGGCGCCGACACCGAGCGCGACCAGGTCTCGGCGATCTGCGACGCGGTGGACGAGCTGTGCGCCGAGGGGCCGGGCGACATCCTGGTGTTCCTCAGCGGAGAGCGCGAGATCCGCGACACGGCCGACGCGCTGGCCCGCCGCGACCTCCCGATGACCGAGATCGTCCCGCTCTACGCCCGACTGTCCTCGGCCGAGCAGCACCGGGTCTTCACCCCGCACACCGGACGCCGGATCGTGCTGGCCACCAACGTCGCCGAGACGTCGCTGACCGTCCCGGGCATCCGCTACGTGATCGACCCGGGGCTGGCGCGCATCTCCCGGTACAGCCATCGGACGAAGGTGCAGCGCCTGCCGATCGAGCCGGTCTCGCAGGCCTCGGCCAACCAGCGGGCCGGCCGGTGCGGCCGGACGTCCGACGGGATCTGCATCCGGCTGTACTCGGAGGAGGACTTCGCCGGCCGGCCGGCCTTCACCGATCCCGAGATCCTGCGCACCAACCTGGCCTCGGTGATCCTGCAGATGGAGGCGCTCGGCCTCGGCGAGATGGCGGACTTCCCGTTCCTCGATCCGCCGGAGTCGCGCCAGGTCACCGACGGCATGCGGCTGCTGACCGAGCTGGGTGCCTTCATCGAGGACGCCGAGCCCGGCAAACGGCTGACCCCGATCGGGCGCAGTCTCGCCCAGCTGCCGGTGGATCCCCGGCTGGCCCGGATGGTGCTCGCGGCCGGCGAGCTGGGCTGCCTGTCCGAGGTGCTCGTGATCGCCTCCGCGCTGGCCATCCAGGACCCGCGGGAGCGGCCCGTCGAGCACCGGGCCGCCGCCGACGAGCGGCACGCCCGGTTCACCGATCCGACGTCGGACTTCCTGTCGATCCTGAACCTGTGGCGGCACCTGCGCACCGCGCGCGAGGAGCGGTCGTCCAACCAGTTCCGGCGGATGTGCCGCACCGAGTTCCTGAACTACCTGCGGATCCGGGAGTGGCAGGACGTCCACGGCCAGCTGCGCGCGATCGCCCGGAGCCTGGGGCTGGAGCCGAACGACAGCCCGGCCGACGCCCGGTCGGTGCACCAGGCGCTGCTCACCGGGCTGCTCTCCCACCTCGGCCGCTACGAGCCGGAGAAGAAGGACTATCTCGGGGCCCGGGGCGCCCGCTTCGCGATCTTCCCCGGTTCCGGGCTGGCGCGGCGGAGGCCGGCGCGGCCCGAAGCCGGCGACGCGGGCCGGGGCGCACCGGCGGAAGCGGACGCGGAGGCCGGAGGGCGGCGCGGGCCGGGCATCCCGACCTGGGTCGTCGCGGCCGAGCTGGTCGAGACGTCCCGGCTGTGGGCGCGGACCGTGGCGCGGGTGGAACCCGAGTGGGTCGAGCCGCTCGCCGAGCACCTGCTGCGGCATACCTACAGCGAGCCGCACTGGTCCCGCAAGCAGGCCGCGGCGCTGGCCTACGAGAAGGTCACGCTGTACGGGATCCCGCTGGTGACGTCGCGGCTGGTCCAGTACGGCCGGATCGACCCGGTCGTCAGCCGGGACCTGTTCATCCGGCACGCGCTCGTCGAGGGCGACTGGAACACCCGGCACGCCTTCTTCCACGCGAACCGGGAGCTGCTCTCCGGGGTCGAGGAGTTGGAGCACCGGGCCCGCCGCCGCGACATCCTCGTCGACGACGAGACGCTGTTCGAGTTCTACGACCAGCGCATACCCGCCGACGTCGTCTCCGGCCGCCATTTCGACACCTGGTGGAAGGCGACCCGCCGCACCGAGCCGGACCTGCTCGACTTCTCCGCGTCGATGCTGGTCAACGACCACGCGGGCGCGATCCGCCAGCAGGACTACCCCGACACCTGGGTCGCCGACGGCGTCGAGCTGACGCTCACCTACCAGTTCACGCCCGGGGAGGCCGCCGACGGGGTGACCGTACGGGTGCCGCTGCCGGTCCTCGGCACGCTGCGCGCGGAGCCGTTCACCTGGCAGGTGCCCGGGCTGCGGGAGGAGCTCGTCACCGCGCTGATCCGTGCGCTGCCCAAGGTGGTGCGGCGCGGCTTCGTCCCGGCGCCGAACTACGCCCGCGCCGTCCTGGACCGCCTGACCTCCGACGACGGCCCGGCCCCCGGCGGTCCCCCGGCCGAGGGCGGCGGACCGCCGGCCGACGACCGCCCGCTGGCCGACGCCGTCGCCGGTGAGCTGCACCGGATGAGCGGCTCGGCGCTCCCCTCGGGGGTCTGGGCGCCGCCGCGGCTGGCCGAGCTGCTGCCGCCGCACCTGCGGATGACCTTCCGGGTCGTCGACGACGGCGGGGCGACGCTCGCGGAGGGCAAGGACCTGGCCGAGCTGCGGGCCCGGCTACGGCCCCGGACGAAGGCGGTCGTCTCGGCCGCGGCCGCCGGCGTGGAACGCTCGGGCCTGCGCACCTGGGACGTCGGCACGCTGCCCGCGGTGATCGAGCGCAGCCGCGGCGGGCATGTCGTGCGCGCCCACCCGGCTCTGGTCGACGAGGGCGACTCGGTCGCGGTCCGGGTCTTCGACGACCGGGAGGAGGCCGACCGCGCGATGTGGGCCGGCACCCGCCGGCTGCTGCTGCTCAACGTCGCCTCCCCCGTCCGGGGGATCATCGGCCGGCTGCCGAACGCGGCGAAGCTGGCCCTGAGCAACAACCCGCACCGCGACGTCACCGACCTGCTGGACGACTGCGTCGCCGCCGCCGTGGACACGCTGCTGCGCCGCGCCGGCGGGCCCGCCCGGGACGAGGCGGGTTTCGCCGCGCTACTCGAGACGGTGCGCGCGGACCTGGCGGACACCGCGTGGTCGGTGGTCCGCGGCACCGAGCGCGTGCTGGCCGCCGCCCACGAGATCAGCCTCGGGGTGCGGGCGCTGGGCAGCCCGGCGCTGCTGGTGACCGCGACCGACCTGCGTGCCCAGCTCGACACACTGATCCACCGGGGCTTCGTGACCGAGACGGGCGCCGAGCGCCTGCCCGATCTGGAGCGCTACCTCACCGCCGCCCGGCGGCGCCTGGACCGGCTGCCCGCCGACGCCGCCCGGGACCGCCAGCTCACCCTCCGGGTGCGTAAAGTCGTCGAGGCCTTCAACGAGCTGATCGACGAGGTGGGCCCGGCTCGCGCCGGGTCCGAACCGGTCCAGGCGATCCGCTGGATGATCGAGGAGCTGCGGGTCAGCCTGTTCGCCCAGGCGCTGCGCACGCCGTACCCGGTCTCCGAGGAGCGCGTCTACCGGGCGATCGACCGGCTCCGCCCCGGCTGACCTCGCCACGCGCCGGGCCCGTCACCCGCCGGCTGTCACCCACCGGAGGGCACCTGCGGCCGGCGCACGTCGGCCGGCCCGCACGGACGGCAGCCGCCATGGCACCCTCGGCAGGCACCCGCTGGTGGCGGCTCGCGCGCGGGAGGACACCGCCGGTGAGACGCCTCGCCCAGGGAACGACCGGCCGTCGGCGCCCACTACGATGACACCCCCGGCGAGAAGCCTCTGTCGATCACAGCAACGTACGAACATCTCCCGGATCCACCCGATCTCACCTCCTCGTGAGCAGGGTCGTTCTTCTTGTCTTCGGTGGCCTCAGGTCGCGCTGGGCCGGGCGTTGGGGGTGCGGTGACGGCCGGCGGCAGGCTCCTGGCGGTGCTGCTCGTGATCGTCGGCATCCCGCTGGCCGCCGTGCCGGTGGCCCTGATGTACGGCGGTGGATCACCTCCCGCGGCTACGGCGCCTGCCCCCGCACGGCCGGCCGCGACGCCCGCGTCCCCGTCACCGGCCGCTGCGTCCACCATGCACCGGGCCACCGACAGAACTGGCGACCGGACCGCGAACGATGCCACCGACGCGGGCCCGGTGTACACCAAGGAGATCGCGCTCCGGTCGGGGCGCAGCTACGACCTGCACACCACCGTCCGTTCCGGGGCGCCCAGGCCGCTCGTCGTCCTGCTGCACGCCTACGCCCACACCGCGGCCGACATGCGCGACATCAGCGGGGCCACCCCGTTCGCCGACGAGCACGGGTTCGTGCTCGCCTACGGGCACGCCGTGGACGGATCGTGGAACGCCGGCACCTGCTGCGCCGGGACGAATGGGCAGGACGACATCGCCTACCTACGCGAACTCGTGGCCGACGTGGCCCGGCGGACCCCGGTGGACCGCAGCCGCGTCTATGTCTGGGGCTACTCCAACGGCGGGATGCTGGCGGCCCGCGCCGTCTGCGAGGCACCGGACGTGTTCGCGGCGGCCGGCGTTGTCGCGGGCCACCTGCTCGTGCCCTGCGACCAGGCACGCATCCGGATGATGCACATCCACGGTACGGCGGACACCACCGTGCCGTGGCGCGGCGGCTGGTCGGACTACGTCCATGTCACATTCCCGGACGCGCGCACCGAGTCGGAGCGGGTCACCAGCTCATCGACGGTGGTGGGCATCCCCTGGGACGGCGGACACGCCTGGCCGTGGTGGGCCACGGGCACCCTGTGGGGGTTCTCCCAGCAGTGGTCCGGGACGACGGCACTCCCCAGCACCCGCTGACCCCCGCGTCTGCTGCCACCGGAAGCCAGGCCACCGCTCGGGATCATCCCGGCGTGAGCCCCCGCGTGGGCTCTGTTGTCCGTTTCTCCGCGCGCGCCCCGGCGGCCCGCAGCCGGGCGGCGGCGTCCTCCGGGGTGATGTCGCGTAGCACGCCTGCGAACATCTCGTAGCCCACCAGGTGCTTGCGGACGGTCGGTGACCGCAGCAGCGGCGGGTGGAAGTGGGCATGCAGCTGCCAGTGCGCGGGCACCGGCGCGTCGGGATCCGGGCGCGCGCCGGGCGCCGCGTGCCAGCCCATCGAGTAGGGGAAGGGCGAGTCGAACAGCGCGTCGTAGCAGCTGAGCAGGGACCGCAGCGCCTGTGCCAGCGCGTCGCGCTCGGCGTCGGTCAGGTGCTGGAGCAGGCCGACCGGGCGGCGCGGGAGCACCAGCGTCTCGAACGGCCAGAACGCCCAGTAGGGGACGACGACGAGCCAGTGGTCGTTCGCCACGACCACCCGGCTCGCGGACCGGCCGGGGCCGTCCACGCCGTCAGCGGCCTTGCCGTTGGTGGCCTTGCCGTTGGTGGCTCTGCTGGCGGCGGCGGTGCTGGCGCCGTCATCCGCGGCGGCGAGCTCAGCCTCCAGCGCCGCGTAGTCGACCAGCAGCGAGGTGCCCCTGGACCGCAGATGGTCGCGCTGGGTGCGGTCCTCGACCGCGGCGAGGTCGGGCAGGAACGACGACGCCCAGATCTGCCCGTGCGGGTGCGGGCTGGACGCCCCCATCGCGGCGCCGCGGTTCTCGAAGATCTGCACCCAGTTCCAGGTCCGGCCGAGCTCACGCTCCTGGTCGGCCCAGGTGTCGACCACCGCCCGCACCCGGTCGAGCCCCAGGCTCGCCAGTGACTGGTCGTGGCCCGGGTCGAAGCAGACGACGCGGCACGTGCCGATGCCCGGCTCGGCGTGCAGCAGCCCCGCCGCCCGCGCATCCAGCCCGGACGGATCAGCAAACACCGCCTGATCGGGAGACACCGCCTGATCGGGGGACGCGGCCAGGTCCGCGGGCTCGGGGCGCAGCGCCGGGAAGTCGTTGTCGAACACGTAAACGCCGTCGTAGTCGGGATTCGCCTTGCCGGAGGCGCGCACGTTTCCCGGGCAGAGATGGCATTCGGGGTCGTAGGTCCCCACGGCGGTGGCGACCGCTTCCTGGCCGCCGCGCCACGGACGCGCCACCCGGCCCGCCGAGACGATGATCCAGCGATCGCCCAGCGGATCGTGCCGCCGGTGCGCCGCGGGCCCGGCCGCAGCCTGCCCGTTCGGCGAGGGCGTCTCGCCGCGCCGGTCGCAGTCGCCCCCCGGCCCGGGCTGATCGTCCGGACCAGGACCGTCATCGGACGGGAAAACCGAGACCAGCACGGACGAACCGTATCAACGCCCCACCGGCGCCTCCGGCGCCAGAGACATGCGTCACCGCCGCCGGCGGACGACCCGCCACCGGCCCCGCCACTACTAGCAGTGCCATCGTCATCACTTTAGGGTCGGGTCGCTGACCGCAGTGAGGAGGCGACAACCGTGGACCGCCGCGCCGTGCTGCGCCTGGCGCTCGCGAGCGCCGGGGTGGCCGCTCTGTCCGGAGCGAGCTGGGCACCCGCGCTCGCAGCCACCGCCCGACCGGGCGAGGGCCCCTATGGCCTCCCTCAGGCACCTGACGCCAACGGGGTCGCCCTGCCCCGCGGGTTCACCAGCCGGGTGGTCGCCCGTTCTCGCCAGGTCGTCCCCGGCACGGATCTTCAGTGGCACGACGCCCCGGACGGCGGCGCCTGCTTCCCCGCCGGAACGGGTTGGACCTATGTCTCCAACTCCGAGACAGCGTGGCGCGGGGGCGCCTCGGCGCTGCGCTTCGACGCCACCGGCACGATCGTCTCGGCCAGCAGGATCCTGCGGCGCACCTCGGCCAACTGCTCGGGCGGGGCGACGCCGTGGGGCACCTGGCTCTCCTGCGAGGAGCACGCGTTCGGGCGGGTGCACGAGACATGGCCGGACGGCCGCCGGGACGCGGTGGCACGCCCCGCGATGGGGCGGTTCACCCACGAGGCGGCCGCCTGCGACCCCGACCGCCAGGTCGTCTACCTCACCGAGGACCGCCGTGACGGCTGCTTCTACCGCTTCCGCCCGGCCCGGTGGGGCGATCTGTCCGCGGGCGTCCTGGAGGTGCTGGTCGCACCCGAGGACACCGAGTCCGGTCCGGTGCGCTGGGCGCGGGTCCCCGACCCGGACGGCCTCCCGCGGTCGACCCGCAGGCAGGTCTCCGACGCCCGCGCCTTCGACGGCGGCGAGGGCTGCCACTACGTGGCGGGCACCTGCTTCTTCACCACCAAGGGCGACAACCGGGTCTGGGCCTACGACGCGGTCGGCGAGCGGATCTCCGTGCTCTACGACCCCGAGCGGGTCCCGCGCGACGGAACGCGGATGACGGGCCCGGACAACATCACCGGATCGGCCGCCGGCGACCTGTTCATCGCCGAGGACAACCCCGGGCCGGCACTGCACATGATCACAAGTGCCGGCGTCCTCTCCCGCTTCCTGCACCTGCCGGACCACCGCGCCTCCGAGATCACCGGCCCGGCCTTCAGTCCCGACGGGCGCCGGCTGTACTTCTCCTCCCAACGGGGGAAGGACGGGCGCGGCCGGACCGGGATGACCTTCGAGGTGTCCGGCCCGTTCCGGCGGTGAGCCGCCCGCGCTAGCTCTACCTGACTTCAGGTTCAGGTAGTACCGTCGGGCGATGCGCTCCACGGATCTGCTGACCCTCGGCGAGGTCGTGCACCGCAGCGGGTTCACCCCGTCCGCGCTGCGCTTCTACGAGCGGGAGGGCCTGCTCACCGCGAGCCGGACCAGCGGCGGCCAGCGGCGCTACGCCCGCCATGTGCTGCGCCGACTGGCGTTCATCCGGGCCGCGCGCAACATCGGCCTGAGCCTGGAGGAGGTCCGGGAGGCGCTGCGGCGGCTTCCCGACGAGCGGACCCCGACCCGCGCGGACTGGACGGCGATCTCACGCGACTGGCGTATCCGCCTCGACGAGCAGATCGAGGCGCTGGAGCGGCTGCGTGACGGTCTCGACTCGTGCATCGGCTGCGGCTGTCTGTCGTTGCAGCACTGTCACATGTCCAACCCCGACGACCGGGTCGCCGCCTTCGGTCCGGGCGCGGTGGCGCTGCCGGCTGCGCTGCGGCGCGGCCCGGACCACTCCTGACACGCCGACCACCCGTGACACGCCGACCGGCCACCATCCGTCGCATCTGACCTGGTCTTTGCGGTAATGAGATGAGAAGTCATTCAACACATCCGACCGATGTCCGGCGCTGGGCGCCCGGGCCTCGGCGGGGGCCCGGTCTCGGGCGGTCGCCGGTCGCGGACCGGGGCGCCGCACCGCGCCGGTCCACCGGGGAACCGCACGAGGTCTGGTGAGGAGGAGTCGATGGACGACGTGCACGGCGCGTTCACGACGAACGGCGAGGGGCACAACTCCGAGGGCCTGCTGGCCCGGCGCCGGGTACG
Source organism: Frankia sp. Hr75.2 (assembly GCF_949319125.1). NCBI lineage: Bacteria > Bacillati > Actinomycetota > Actinomycetes > Frankiales > Frankiaceae > Frankia > Frankia sp. Hr75.2. The sequence continues at coordinate 76,658 of NZ_CASGGV010000044.1, forward strand.
ACCGGGTCAGGATCTACCGGCCCGGTCGGGGGGTGACCCGCTGGGCGGCCTGGGCGGGCTCGACGCGCTCAGTGGGCTGACCGGGTTCGCGGGCCCGACCGTCCGGAACGAGCGGCGGCGCCGCCCGACCATCGTCGGCATCGGGGGGACGACCCGGCCGGAGTCGACGACGCTGCACGCGCTGAGCACCGTCCTGCGGACGATGGCCGGCGCGGGAGCGGAGACCGTCCTGCTCGGCTCGGCCGACCTGGACCTGCCGATGTACGTCCCGGAACAGCGGGAGCGGACGCCGGCGGCCCAGCGGCTGATCAGTGAGGTGGCCCGGGCGGACGGCCTCGTCATCGCCACTCCGGGCTACCACGGCGGCATGTCGGGCCTGGTCAAGAACGCCCTGGACTATCTGGAGGACCTCCGGGACGCGCCCCGCCCCTATCTCGACGGGCGTGCGGTCGGGCTCATCGTCTGCGCGGACGGCCCGCAGACCGCAGGCACCGCGCTCGCGACGCTGCGCTCGTCCGTCCATGCCCTGCGCGGCTGGCCGACCCCGCTCGGCGTCTCGATCGACACCTCGACGCCGCCCTTCGGCCCGGACGGCAAGGTGGTCGACCAGCGGACGGCGAGCCACCTGGAGACACTGACCGACCACGTCATGGGCTTCGCCTACGCGTGGTCCCAGGTGATCTGACATCAATCCGAGCGGCGTCCCAGATGATCTGAGCGGCGCCGGCCGGCGACACCTTCCGGCACCCGCGCCCCGACCTTCGGGCACCACGTCCGGCCTGGTCAGGGCGAATGTGCGCGGTCTCGCCATGCCCTGTGACGCCACGACCCGCGACGCTGCGTAGCGTCACCCCGGAGGCACACCGGGAGATTCCCGACTCACCCTGCCGTAGGGATCGCGTACGGACGGGTCTACCGTGGCGAGGCCTGTGGCGCCGCGCGGGCGGACGACCCCGCCGCGCCGCCGGCACGCCAGGAGTATTCAGGAGGGACGAACCGGTGAGACGACGTCTGGGTCTGCGGCTCGGGGCCGCCTTCGCCGGGGCCGCGCTGGCGCTCGCCGCGTGCGGCGGCGGCGACGGCGAGCAGGGCGGTGGCACGGCCACCAGCTCCGGCGAACCGGTCAAGCTGATGATCATCGCGCCGGTCGGCACCACCGGGGCCAACCATCCCGAGATGGTGGCGGCGGTCCGGGCCGCCGCCCGCGGTGTCAACGAGCGTGGCGGCATCAAGGGCCATCCGGTCGAGATCCTGCACTGCAACGAGAAGAACGACCCCACCGCGGCGAAGGAATGCGCCCAGAAGGCGGTGGACGAGCACGTTCTGGCCGTGGTCTCCACCGTCAACGGCTCGGGCGGGATCATGCCGATCCTCGAGGAGGCCGGCATCCCGGCGATCGGGTCGGCCGGGATCGCGGCGGACGGCTCCGAGCTCAGCTCGGACGTCAGCTTCGTCGTCAGCCCACTCACCTTCTACCCGGCCGTCTGCCCGTCGCTGCTACGCAAGGCCGGGGCGTCCAAGGTCGGGCTGGTCGGCTACGACCTGAGCGCGAGTGACCGCCTGATCACGATGGCCCAGGCCGGCGGGCGCGCGGCCGGGGCGCCGATCAATCCCGAGCTGCGCATCCCGATCACCAGCAGCGACCTCACCCCGACCGTCGCGCAGCTGAGCAGGGCGGGTGCGGACGGCGCCGTCCTGGTGGTGTTCGACCAGGCCGCCTACGCGGTCATCGGCGGCGGCGACCCGAACCTGCGCACCTGCCACGCGGCCGGCACCCTCTCCAAGGAGTACCTCGCCACGCTCGGGCCGGCCGCCGACAACCTCGTCGTCGCCAGCGCGTTCCCCGAGCTCAGCCAGGCCGCCGAGTTCCCCGAGCTCAAGCGGATGATCTCCGAAATGGACGCCGAGGCGGCTGGGGGCGATGCCGACGCGCGCGCCGAGCTCCGGGATTCCACGGAGACCACCGGGGCGTGGCTGTCCGTCCAGATCGCCGAGAAGGTCGGCAACTCCGTCTCGGGCGACCTGACGACGAAGAGCCTGCTCGAGCAGCTCCGCGCGACCAAGGGCCTCGACCTCGGCGTGATCCCGCCGCTGGACTTCACCACGCCCAACCCCATCCCGGGTGTGGAGCGCGTCTTCAACACGACGATGCGCGGTGCCCGCTGGAACAGCGCCCAGCACACCTTCGTCCCGCTCGGGCCGGAAACCTACGAGGCGCTCGGCCTGCTGACCCGCGGCGCTTCCTGACCCGACGGCCTGACCCGACGGCCTGGCGCGCGGGCCCAGCCGGCCCGCGCGCCGGGCGACGACCTCCGGGTGGCGTCAGGCCAGGGGCAGGTAGGCGCCGAGGAGCAGGTCGGGATCCGCCCGCACCCCGGCCGCCGGGCCCGACCACGCGACCTGGCCATGCCGCAGGACGATCACCCGGTCGGCCACCGCCAGCGCGCTGCGCACATGCTGCTCGACGAGGAGCACGGCGAGACCACCGTCGGCCGCGGCCCGGACGGCGCCGAGCAGCCGTTCGACCAGCTGGGGCGCGAGGCCGAGCGAGAGCTCGTCGGCGAGCAGCGCCGCGGGCCGGCGCGCGAGGGCCCGGGCGAGCGCGACCATCTGCTGCTGACCACCGGAGAGCAGGCCCGCCCGCCGGTCGAGATGCCCGACCAGCTCGGGGAACGTCTCCAGGGCCACGCCGGTGTCGGCGCGGCCGAGCCGCAGGTTCTCCCGCACCGTCAGATCCATGATCACGGACCTGTCCTCGGGGACGAAGGCCAGCCCGGCGCGGGCACGCTGGTGCAACGGGGCGGTCGTCACCCGGCCGTTCCACGAGACGGTGCCGCCGCTGGGCGACAGCGCCCCGCTCAGCGCGAGCAGCGTCGTCGTCTTGCCGGCGCCGTTCGGCCCGAGCAGGGTGACCACCTCCCCCGGCCGCAGGTCCAGGTCGAGCCCGCGGACCACCGGCCCGCCCTCGCCGTAGCCGGCCGACAGCCCGCGCGCGCTGAGCACCGGCGCGGCAGGCCCCGTCCTGGGCCGCGGCACACCGGGGGCCGGGGGGTTCGTGCTCACCGGCTAACCGCGCCGGCCGAGCCGGCCGCCGGTGTGCGGCCGGCGCCGGTCGCCGCGCCCAGGTAGGCCCGGCGCACCCGCGGGTCGACCCGGACCTGACCCGGGGTGCCCTGCGCGATCACCTCACCGCCGTCGAGAACGACCACCTGGTCGCAGATCCGCATCACCACGTCCATGTCATGCTCGTTGAGCAGGATTCCCAGCCCCCAGTTGTCCGCCAGCCGCCGCAGCAGCGTGGCCACCCCGGCGCTCTCGTTCTCGTCGAGCCCCGCGCACGGCTCGTCCAGCAGCAGCACGGACGGGCAGGTCGCCACCGCGCGGGCGATCGCCAGCAGCCGGCGGCGGCCGTAGGAGAGCTCCGAGACCGTGCGGAGCAGGTCGTCGCGCAGACCGAAGGCCTCCACGGCGGCGGCGGCCGCGGCGGGCAGCGGCCGGGAGCGCGGCAGCACCAGGTCACCGGCGTAGGCACGGGCGTCCCGCGGGTCGCAGGCGGCCTGGATGTTCTCGATGACCGTGAGATCCTCGAAAAGCTCGAGGTTCTGGAACGACCGGCTGATCCCGGCACGGGCACGCAGGTGGGCCGGCAGCCGGTCGAGCCGGGTGTCGCCGAGCATCAGGGACCGCGAGACGGACGAGGTGTAGCCGGTGATCGCGTCGATCACCGTCGTCTTGCCCGCACCGTTCGGGCCGATGACGCCGACGACCCGTCCCGGCTCGACCCGCAGGTCGACCGAGCGGACCGCAGCCACCGGCCCGAAGCTCACCGACAGTCCCCAGACCGACAGCGTGGCCGGCCGGGCCGGGTAGGCGACCGTGCCGACCCGGCGGATCGGTCCCGTCGCCGGGCCCGCCGCTGCGGCGGGGGCGGAGGCGTTGGTGGCATTGGCGGCGTTGGTGGCGGGGGCGCTGGGGGCGGGGGCGCTGGTGGCGCTGGTCGCGGCGCTCAGGGAAGCGGTGCCGTTGGTGGCGTTCGGGGTGGCGAGAGTTGGTTCGAGGGTCGGAGCGGGGCCGAGCAGGCGGGCGACCCGGGCCGCGTCGGCGGCCATCCGCCGCTCGACGGCCTTCGGGAAGCGGCGCTCCAGGATCCGGCGGGCGGTACGGGCGTTCTCCGGCGCCATCCCACCACCGGACCGGGAGAGGACCGTGACCAGCACCAGGCCGCCGATCAGCGGGACGTAGCGGTCAAGGTCGGCCAGCCAGTCGACGACCCTGCCCCCGCCCGCGAAGGCGGCTGCGGCGAAGGCCGCGGTCACCACCCACGGCGCCGCCCGCCGCAGGTGCGCGGCCCGCACCGTGCCCGGCGCCGTCCCGCCTGCGGCCGGCGCTGTCGGCCCCGTACCTGGCACGACGGCGCGGCCGACCGCGAGGCCCAGCAGGCCGGCGGCCGCGGCGAAGAGCAGGCGCAGCAGCAGGCCGAGCTGGCCGAGGACGCTGCCGACCCAGGCCCCGGCTCTCGTCGCCAGCGCCTCGGCGGCCATCGTCGCGCCGGCGAAGGAACCGCTGATCCAGCCGACTCCCCCGACGACCGCGTAGGCGATCAGCAGGATCGAGGCGAACGGCGAGAACAGGCCGCCGCCGTAGTCGATGTTGCCGCGTTCGCCGTAGGTGTAGAACGCGTACAGCACCCCCCCGAAGCCGGCGATCGCGGCGGACAGCGCGAAGGCGTAAAGCTTCGCCCCGACCACGCTGATGCCCAGCGCCGCCGCGGCCCGCTCGTTCGTCCGGACGGCGATCAGCCGCCGTCCCGCGCGCCCCCGCCGCAGGTTCGCCACGGCCAGCCCGAGCAGGACGAACGTGAGCAGCGACAGGGTCGCGAACCCGCGCGGGTGCGTCACCTTGTCCAGACTGATCCCGAGCAGGGTCGCGTCGCCGACCTCCGTCCCCTCGAGCGTGCCGAGATCACCGAAGAGGGCACCGAGCGGGCTTGCCGCCGGCGAGTGGTAACCGCGCTGGAACAGCAGCGCGTCCACGGCGGCACCGAGGCCGAGCGTCACGACGGCCAGTTGCAGGCCCCGGGTGCGCAGCGCCGGCAGCGCGAACAGCACGCCGACGACCGCCGTCCCGGCGACGCCCACCACGAGGGCAGCCTCCAGCGGCCAGCCCCGGGTGGCGACCAGCCGTCCGGCGATCAGTGCCGCGATCCCGGAGAAGGCGAGCTGCGCCAGCGAGAGCTGCCCGGTGAAGCCGACCAGCACCACGACCGACAGGATGATCGTCGCCCAGATGGCGTTCGCGTTCAGCGCGTTCACCCAGGACGCCGGCAGCAGCCACCACACGGCGACAAGCGCGCAGCCGACCGTGATCCCCAGCGCCCGCCAGTGCACCCGGCCGCTACCCAGCACCGGATGGCGCTCGGCGACATGGCCCCGGTCGGGAATGCCGCGCCCGCGCACCGCCAGGTAGAACACGATCACCGCGAGCGGGACGGCACGGTCGACACCCCGCCAGGCCGGATGGTCCGCGACCAGGTGGACCTGGGTCTCCAGCTCCACGACGCCCAGCGCCAGCGCCCCCACCAGCACCGCCGGCAGCGACCGGAACCGGGCGACCAGCGCCACCGCCAGCCCCGGGACGATCAGCAGCATCAGACCACCGGCCGACAACGGATTCTGCAGCGGCGCGAGCAGCACACCGCCCAGCCCCGCCAGCGCCGACCCGGCCAGCCACGCCCAGCTCGCCACCGCGTCCGGCGACCAGCCCAGCGACGCCGCGGCCTGCGGATTCTCCGTCACCGCGGTCGCCGCGAGCCCGAGCGTGGTGAACCGGAACACCGCCCACAGCCCCGCCACGACGGCAGCCACCACGGCGAGCCGCACCAGGACGTCCACCCCGACCGCGGTCTCGAACAGGGTCGCCTTGCCGGTCGGCAGCACGGTGGGCGAACGCCGGACATCCCCGCCGTACATCAGGGTCAGCAGCGACTGGATGACGATCAGCAGGCCGAGCGTGGCCATCAGGCGCAGCACGGCCGTGGCCTGGCGCATCGGGCGGAGTACCAGCTGGTGGAACACCAGGCCGACCGCCATCGTCGACCCGACGGCGAGCACCGCCGCCGGCGCCGCGGGCAGACCCCACTCGTCGCGCGCCCCGTGGAACGCGTACGCGGCCCACGCCAGCAGCGCGCCCTGCGCCATGTTCAACACGCCGGCACCGCGCTGGATCACGACCACGCCGGTGGCGACGAGCGCGTACAGCGCGCCGGCACCCAGGCTCAACAGGGCGTAGCCCATGACGTCGTCCACGGCCGCCCACCTCACATGGCACCGGTGACCGGTGCCTGCCTGCGCTCGGGATGGTCACAGAGGACCCCCCGGAAGCCCGCGAGAAGATACGCGGAACCATACGACCACCGCGACAATACTGATCACGGTGACGGGAGCGAACGTAAGGTCGTGAATGGTCGCCGGACAAGCAAACCAGCCACAACTCACCGGCCCCAGACCCCGCCGGTGCCGCTCCGAGGGGCCCGGACCAGGGCATTCAGCCCTCGACCGGCGTCCAGGGGACCCTACGTCACACCAGCCGCCGACGAATCGCCACCTTTGGACCCGGCTGCCGCCGGCAATGGACGGCCACCGCAATTCCACCAGCGTGGGGACACACCGAAGTGCCGGGGGCGGGAGTCAGCGGGGGGTGCCGAAGACCTGGGTCCAGTAGACGCCGTACTCGCCGCCGTCGAAGCGGGCCACGCCTGTCTGGCGGACCTCGGGGCGCAGGATGTTCGCGCGGTGCGGCGGGCTGTTCATCCAGCCGGCGACCACCTCGGCGGCGGTGCGCTGGCCGGCCGCGATGTTCTCGGCCACGACGGCGTAGGAGTAGCCGGCGGCCAGGACCCGGTCGGCCACCGTGATGCCGTCCGGGGTGTCGTGGGCGAAGAATCCCCGGGTCGCCATGTCGGCGCTGTGCCGGTGCGCCGCCGCGGCCAGCCGCGGCTCGGTGACCAGGGCGACCAGGCCGCCCCGGGCTCGTTCGACGTTCGTCAGCGCCACGACCTCGGCGAGGTCCCCACCGTCCGGCGCGCGGGAAACTCCCCCGGCCGGCCCGGCGTCGACGCCGCCATCAGCGCTGACATCGACGCCGAAGTCGCGGGCGAGCCCGGCCAGTCCGTCCGCGTAGCCCAGGCCGAGCGCGCGGATCTTCCAGTTCCTGTCCCGCCGGTAGAGCTCGGCGAGCTGTAGCGCCGTCTGCGTCCCGAGGCGGGGTGGGCGCAGCGTCGCGATCGTGCGGCCGGCGGCGCGCAGGGTGGCCAGCGGTGGTGGCAGCCGACCGAAGGGGGTGGCGCCGTCGGCGGGGCTCGCGACCAGGACGACCCGCTCACCGCCGGGGCGCAGGCCATCCAGGTCGAGCTCGACGGAAGGCACGCCCGCGGTGGCGCGCAGGGTGACACCGGGACCGGTCGGCTGGTTGTAGAAGATCATGTCCCGGTCGCCGGAGACTCGGCCGTCCGGCCCGAGGACCAGAGCGGTCACATCGAAGGGACCGGGGAGTGACAGCGCGACCACGGGGCCGGGCAGGGTCAGGTTCGCGCCGGACACCAGCTCCGTCATCCGGCCCTCCGCCTCTCTTTCTCACCAGTCACCAGTCACCGGGCTACGCGCATCGACACAGGCGCATCGGTAGTACGGCGCATCGGTACGGCGCCGCCCCACCACACGTGGAACGAGCGACACGCGGAGAGGTTCCGCCGGGCCCACGGCCCGAAGGGACGTCTAGATCGCGCGGCCGCGCAGGACGATGAGGTCGGGGGCGCGCAGTACGCGGACGTCCGCGGTCGGGTCCTCGGGGTAGACCACGAGGTCGGCGGGCGCGGCCTCCTCCAGGCCGGGTCGGCCGAGCCAGCGGCGGGCGTCCCAGCAGGCGGCGCTCAGGGCCGTCCGCGGCGGGAGCCCGGCGGCGACGAGCTCGGCCACCTCGTCCGCCACCAGGCCGTGCGGGAGGGAGCCGCCGGCGTCCGTGCCGACGTAGATCGGAATGCCGGCCTCGTGCGCGGCGGCCACGGTGTCGTACCGGCGGGCGTGCAGGTCGCGCATGTGGCGGGCGTAGGTGGGGAACCTCGCCTCGGCGCCGGCGGCGATCCCTTCGAAGGTCGCGATGTTCACCAGGGTCGGGACGATCGCGACGCCGCGCTCGGCGAACAGCGTGATGGTGTCGGCGGTGAGCCCGGTGGCGTGTTCGACGCAGTCGATGCCGGCCCGGGCCAGGTCCGCGAGGGAGTTCTCGGCGAAACAGTGTGCCGTCACCCGGGCGCCGTGGGCGTGTGCGGCGTCGATCGCGGCGCGGGCCGCGTCCGGCGGCCAGCAGGGGGCGAGGTCGCCCACGGACCGGTCGATCCAGTCACCGACGAGTTTGACCCAGCCGTCGCCGCGGCCGGCCTGCTCGATGACCTCGGCGACGAGGTCCCCCGGGTCCACCTCGGCCGCGTAGCCGCGCAGGTAGCGCCTGGGCCGCGCGATGTGCCGGCCGGCGCGGATCAGTCGCGGCAGGTCCGGGCGGCCGTCGATCCAGCGGGTGTCGGACGGCGATCCCGCGTCGCGCAGCAGGAGGGCGCCGGTGTCCCGGTCGGTGCGGATCTGGTCTTCGGCGGTCGCGGCGTCGGTGGCCCCGGTCGCGACGAGGCCCACGTGGCAGTGCGCGTCGACGAGGCCGGGAATCGCCCATCCTGACACGGTGCGCACGTCGCGCGCGGCGGCCCCGGTCGGGGCGGAGAAGCTCACCCGCCCGTCGACCACCCAGGCCTCATCCCGGACGTCGTCGGGGCCCACCAGGACGTGGCCGGTGATCCGCAGCGTCGGCGTGGTCGTCACGCCCTCCATCTTCCCCGCCTGAAGCGGCCGTCCCCCCGGGGATACCGCCGGATCGGCGGCCCCGGGGGCCCGGCGGCGTGACTCAGAGGTCGAGCTGTGCCTCGATGGTGCGCAGGCGGTGCCGGGACAGCGCGAGGTTCGCTCGCGACTTGTCGAGCACCAGGTAGAGGAACAGCCCCCGCCCGGAGTGGCTCTGCAGCAGGCGGATCAGGTGGTACTGGCGGCCCAGGGTGATGAGGATGTCCTCGATGGAGTCCGCCAGACCCAGGCTGTCCATGGTGCGGATCTTCGCCCGGATCACCTCGGTGTTACCGGCCGCTGCCACCTCCAGGTCCAGGGTGTGGCTGCTTCCCAGCGTGCCGAGCGTCATCCCACTGGTGAAGTCGACCAGCGCGACCCCGGTCGCACCATCGATCTCCATCGCTTCCTTGAGAGCGATGTCGACGCTGTTCATATTGCCTCCCGCACGTATTTCCTGAGTATCCGGAACGCCGGGCTCCGAACGCTCCGACGAGTTCTCCTGCTGCTCAGTCGCAGCTACATTCGACCGCTCGAACCAGGTGTTCTCGGCCCGTCTACGCATCTCGCCCCACTGGCCCATGCGCCCCGCCCGGTCACCGAGCGCGGTCAAGATCCCGCGCCCCCTCCCAGACCGGGACGCCCACGAAGATCCGGGAACGTGTGCTGGTCAGATGCGTGGGGGACCCGCGGGCGGGGAGCGGGGGCAGCCTCAGGCCCACCGTGACACCAATGCACCACCGGCCGACTCCCAGCCGACAGGAAAGATCGAGAAACGGCTTGGCGAACATGGCCCACCACAGCACCGACCCCCCGTTCCCGGCACCGGGACCCGTCAACGGAATCGCCTGCACCGCAACAACTTCGGCGCCGGTCACCCGGCACCATCACCCCAATCTCCGAACCCGGCTCCGAATTGCTTCGAACAGCTGGTTGCGGACATTACGGAGTGCTCAGAGGCCAACGCCAACCAGGAAATACACATTCACAAACGTGATGTACATAACATTCGCGAGGATAATACTCTCCGTGATAGATATGGTCGCGCAGAGCGTGTGCCATCCAGGCCAGCGGACGCGTTTCATCCAGCCCGGAGACGTACGTCATCCGAACCGGGAGACGCGTGTCAGCCGGGCAGGAGATCCGTGCCCGGCGGGAGCGTTCCGGCCTCGGCCGTGCTCTTCAGGTAGGCCCGCAGGCTGCGCCGCAGCTCCTGGGCCGCCCGCGGCGGCTCGACGTCACGGCGGTGGGCCAGCCCGATCGTCCGGTGCAGACCGGGCGGGGCGAAGGCGGTGGTACGCAGCCGCTGGCGCCGGGCGACCATGCTCGGGATCACCGCGGCACCCAGCCCGGCCTCGACGAAGCCGACCACCGCGTCCATCTCCCCGCCCTCGATCGCGAAGGTCGGCTCGAAGCCGGCGATCCGGCAGGCACTCACGGTGAACTCCCGGAGGTCGTAGCCCCGGCGGAACATCACCAGCGGGCGGTGGCGCAGGTCGGACACCTGGAGGTGGCCGTCCCGCGCCGGCGGCGGGGAGTTCTCGGACGTGACGACGACCAGGTCCTCGCGCAGCAGTGGCGTGGTCGACAGCGCCGGATCCGAGCTGTGCAGCGGAAGGATGATGAGCGCCAGGTCGAGGTGGCCCTGCGCCAGGTCGCGGATGAGATCGCGTGAGCCGCCCTCCTCGACGAGCAGCCGGATGCCCGGGTAGTCGAGGTGGAAGGCGTGCAGCACCTCGGGCAGGAACCCGGTGCACAGGCTCGGCGTCGCGCCCAGCCGCACGGTGCCGTGCCGCAGATCGAGCAGCTCCTGCACCTGACGGCGGGCCGTCTCGGTGTCGGCGAGGATCCTTCGTGCCAGCGGGAGCAGTGTCTCCCCTGCCGGAGTGAGTGTGATGTTCCCCCGCATTCGGTTGAACAGGGGACTACCCAGCTCCTGTTCCAGGGCACGGATCTGTTGCGAGAGGGACGGCTGCGCTACGTGCTCACGCTCGGCCGCACGGGTGAAGTGCCTGGTCTCGGCCACGGCCACGAAATACGCAAGCTGATGGAGCTGCACACCTTAGGGTAGCCGACGATAGTTACTGGCTATCGAGATCAGGCCCATCATGTCTTGGACCACTCGGAGAGTTGTCCTTAGGGTTTCCCAACGTGGCTGTAACGAACGACGCGCGGCCTACGTCCCCCGTAGGCATCTTCTGGCGGTCCACCATCGGCAAGAAGGCTGTGATGGCCGTCACCGGGGCGGTGATGCTCCTCTATCTCCTCGCCCACATGCTCGGGAACCTGAAGATCTTCTTCGGCCGCGAGAGCTTCGACGAGTACGCGCACTGGCTGCGCTCGATCGGAGTGCCGGCGCTCCACGGAGCCTGGTTCCTCTGGGTCATGCGAGCCCTGCTGCTCGGGGCGGTGGTCCTGCATGCCGCGTCGGCGTACCAGCTGAGCCGGCGCGACCTCAGGGCCCGGCCGCAGAAGTACTCGCACCGGCAGCGGCTCGAGGCGAGCTACGCCGTGAACACGATGCGCTACGGCGGCATCATCATCGGCCTGTTCATCATCTACCACCTCCTCGATTTCACGGCTCTGACGCTCAACCGCAACGGGGTTGAGGGCGCCGCCTACGACAACGTGGTGTCCAGCTTCTCCGTGTGGTGGGTCACACTTTTCTACATCATCGCCATGCTAGCGCTCGGTCTCCACATCCATCACGGATTCTGGAGCGCTGCTCGTACCCTCGGCGTGCACAGTGCGGCCCGGGAAAAGAACCTGAAGGCCGTCGCGACCGTGCTGGCGGTCCTCCTCTCGGCGGGTTTCATGGTCGTTCCCATCGCCGTGCTGGCCGGATTGGTGGACTGAGATGCCCGAGACGACCTCCCTCGGCTCTGGCGGAGGCTCCTACTGGACGGTGGGCGACGACATCGTCGACACCGCCGCCCCGGACGGCCCGATCGAAACCCGCTGGGACCGGCGCAAGTTCGCCGCCAAGCTGGTCAACCCCGCCAACCGCCGCCGCCACACCGTGATCGTGGTCGGTACCGGCCTCGCCGGCGGCGCGGCCGGCGCGACCCTGGCCGAGCAGGGTTACAACGTCATCCAGTTCTGCTTCCAGGACTCGCCCCGGCGCGCGCACTCGATCGCCGCGCAGGGCGGCATCAACGCGGCGAAGAACTACCGCAACGACGGCGACTCCGTCTACCGGCTGTTCTACGACACGGTCAAGGGCGGCGACTTCCGCGCCCGCGAGTCCAACGTCTACCGGCTCGCCCAGATCTCGACGCAGATCATCGACCAGTGCGTCGCGCAGGGCGTGCCGTTCGCCCGCGAGTACTCCGGCCTGCTCGACACCCGCTCCTTCGGCGGCGTGCAGGTCCAGCGGACCTTCTACGCGCGGGGCCAGACGGGCCAGCAGCTGCTGATCGGCGCCTACCAGGCGCTGTCCCGCCAGATCGACGCCGGCGGGGTGGAGATCCACCCCCGCACCGAGATGCTCGACCTGATCGTCATCGACGGCCGGGCCCGGGGCATCGTCGCCCGCGACCTGGTCACCGGCAAGATCACTCCGTACCTGGCGGACGCGGTCGTGCTCGCCACCGGCGGCTACGGCAACGTCTTCTTCCTCTCCACGAACGCCAAGGGCTCCAACACCACGGCGACGTGGCGGGCCCACCGGCGCGGGGCGCTGTTCGCCAACCCCTGCTACACGCAGATCCACCCGACCTGCATCCCCCGTTCCGGGGAGTACCAGGGCAAGCTCACGCTGATGAGCGAGTCGCTGCGCAACGACGGCCGCATCTGGGTGCCCAAGCAGAAGGGCGACACCCGCTCGCCGGACCAGATCCCCGAGGCCGAGCGCGACTACTACCTGGAGCGGATCTACCCGGCCTTCGGCAACCTGGTCCCGCGTGACATCGCGTCGCGCGCGGCGAAGTACCAGTGCGACGACGGCCGCGGCGTCGGCCCGGGTGGGCTCGGTGTGTACCTCGACTTCGCCGACGCCATCAAGCGCATGGGCGAGGACAAGGTCCGCGAGAAGTACGGCAACCTGTTCGAGATGTACGAGCGGATCACCGGCGAGGACCCGTACAAGGTCCCGATGCGGATCTACCCGGCCGTCCACTACACGATGGGCGGGCTGTGGGTCGACTACGACCTGCAGAGCTCCATCCCCGGGATGTTCGTGATCGGTGAGGCCAACTTCTCCGACCACGGCGCGAACCGCCTCGGCGCCAGCGCCCTCATGCAGGGCCTGGCCGACGGCTACTTCGTCCTGCCGCCCATGATCGGCAACTACATCGCCAGCACCAAGCTGGGCTCGGTCAGCCTGGACGACCCGACGGTGACGTCCGTGGTCGGCGAGGTCACCGGCCGGCTCGGCCGGCTGCTGGAGATCAACGGCGACCGCACGCCCGACTCGTTCCACCGCGAGCTCGGCGAGCTCATCTGGGACGAGTGCGGCATGGGCCGCACCGAGGCGGGCCTGCGCAAGGCGCTCGCCCGCATCCCGGAGCTGCGCGAGGAGTTCTGGCGGCGGGTGAAGGTCCCAGGCGACTCCGGCGAGCTGAACCAGTCGCTGGAGAAGGCGAACCGGATCGCGGACTTCCTCGAGTTCGGCGAGCTGCTGTGCATCGACGCCCTGCACCGCGCCGAGTCCTGCGGCGGCCACTTCCGCGAGGAGAGCCAGACCCCGGACGGCGAGGCGCTGCGCGACGACGAGCGCTTCGCCTACGCGGCGGCGTGGGAGTACACCGGCGGGGCCCCGGTACTGCACCGGGAGCCGCTGCAGTTCGACTACGTCCACCTGGCCCAGCGCAACTACTCGTGATCCTCCTGGTCGGCCGCCGCCCGTCGCCCCGATGTGGGGCGGTACGGTGGCGGCCGGCGACGGGGCTGCCAGCGGCGGCCGGCACACGTCCCACCGGGTGAGCCCGGGCGGCCGCGGGCACGTCCCGTCCGGAGCAGCCAGCGGCCGCCGGCCGCTCCGGACGCGCCCCTCCCCCGCTTCCCGCCATCAGTCTTCCCCGCGCCACAGGCGGCGCGATCATGGACGTCCGCGCGCCGCGCGACGAGCCCACAGCACTCGAAGGAGCCCCGACCGTGAACCTCACCCTTCGGATCTGGCGGCAGCGCGGCCCGGAGGACCGCGGTGCCATGGTCACCTACGACCTGCCCGACGTCAGCCCGGACATGTCCTTCCTCGAGATGCTCGACGTGCTCAACGAGCGGCTCATCCTCGAGGGCGAGGATCCGGTGGCCTTCGACCACGACTGCCGCGAGGGCATCTGCGGCGCGTGCGGAGTGGTCATCAACGGCCAGGCGCACGGCCCGCGTGACCGCACCACGACCTGCCAGCTCCACATGCGCTCGTTCAACGACGGCGATGTCATCGACGTCGAGCCGTGGCGGGCCGGTGCCTTCCCGGTCGTGCGGGACCTGGTCGTCGACCGCTCCAGCTTCGACCGCATCATCGGCGCCGGCGGCTACATCTCGGTGGTCACCGGCAGCGCGCCCGAGGCGCACTCGACGCCGGTGCCCAAGCCCGTCGCCGACGCCGCGTTCGACAACGCGACCTGTATCGGCTGCGGTGCCTGCGTGGCGGCGTGCCCGAACGGGTCGTCGATGCTGTTCACCTCGGCCAAGGTCACCCACCTCAACCTGCTGCCCCAGGGCGCCCCGGAGCGCGAGACCCGGGTCCGCAACATGGTCGAGGCCATGGACGCCGAGGGCTTCGGCGGCTGCACCAACACCGGTGAGTGCACCGTGGCCTGCCCGAAGGGCATCCCGCTGACGAGCATCGGGAACCTGAACCGCGAGTACCTGCGGGCCGTCACCCGGCGGTAGCCGCCGTCCCACCCACACCGCGCCGCCCGCCCGCCCGGCGCCCGCCCGCCCGCGCCACTCGACGCCGGCCGCCCCGCCCACCTGGCGGGGTGGCCCGCAGGTGCCCGGTTGGTGGCTGTTTCGGCGGCCGGAGGGCTGAACGGCCCACGGGCGGGAACATCTTCGGTCGTGGACCCTCGTCCCGCGCATGTCATCTCCTCCGCCCCCAGGGCGCGCTCCGCAGGGCCACGCCCCGACCACGTGGCCGTCGTCGGCGGCGGCATGGTCGGGCTCTGTGTGGCCTGGTTCCTCCAGGAACGCGGGGTCGGCGTCACCGTCCTCGAACGCGACCGGGTGACGCCCGGTCCGGTCTGGGGCGGGGCCGGCGCGTCCTGGGGCAGCGCGGGCTGGCTCACCCCGGGGCTGGCCACGCCCCTGCCGGAACCGGCCGTGCTGCGCTATGGCCTGCGGATGCTGCTCCGGCCGGACAGCCCCGTCTACCTGCCGCCGGCGGCCGACCCGGCGCTCGGCCGCTTCCTCGCCGGCTTCGTCGCGCACAGTACGCACGACCGGTGGCGGGCGGCGATGCGGGCGCTGTCCCCGCTGACCCGGCGCAGCCTGGACGCCTTCGACGACCTCGCGGACGGCGGGGTGGCCGCGCCGACCCGGGCCGCCGCCCCGTTCCTGGCCTGCTACCGCGACCAGCGCGGCGCCGACGCGCTGCTCGCCGAGCTCGACGACGTCCGGGCCTGCGGCCAGCCGGTGGACGCGGTCGCGCTTGATCCACTGACAGCGCGGGACCTCGCTCCCCTGCTCTCCGACCAGATCACCCACGTCGTCCAGGTGCACGGGCAGCGCTACTGCGACCCGGGCCGGTTCGTCGCCGCGCTGGCGGACGCGGTGCGCGAGCGCGGCGGGATCATCCGGGAGGGAGTCGGCGTCGACAAGGTCATCGACCTGGGCTCCCGGGTGGTGCTCGCGCTGGCCGACCACACCGAGCCACCTGTGCACTTCGATGCGGTGGTGCTGGCGACCGGCGCCTGGCTGCCCCGGCTGGCGGCCCGTTACGGGGTGCGGTCGACGGTGCAGGCCGGCCGCGGCTACTCGTTCACCGCCGCGGTGGAGAAGCCGCCCACCGGGCCGATCTACTTCCCGGCCTCCCGGGTGGCCTGCACCCCGATCGGGGACGGCCTGCGGATCGCCGGGATGATGGAGTTCCGCCGTCCCGACGCCGCGCCGGACCCGCGCCGCGTCGACGCGATCGCCGCGGCCGCGGGCGAGCTGCTGCGCGGGGTCGACCTGCGCTCGCGGACACTGGAGTGGGTGGGCCCGCGCCCGTGCACGCCGGACGGGCTGCCGCTCGTCGGGCCGACATCCTCACCGCGGGTGCACGTGGCTGGCGGCCACGGGATGTGGGGCATCACCCTGGGCCCGATCACCGGGCGGCTGGTGGCTGAGGCACTGGTCGAGGGGCGGACACCACCCGAGCTGGCCCCGTTCGACCCGCTGCGCAGGTCGGCCCCCTGGTCCGGCTCGACCCGCTGGAGCCGCTCGACCCGTTGGGCCCGTCGGCGCCCGTCGACCCGTTGGGGTTGGTAGATCCGCCGCACCGACAGATCCCCGAGGACGGCGACGGGCCGCCCGCGCCAGGTTCGCGCGGACGGCCCGTGCCTCTCAGACGTGGTGCCGGATCACCTCTCCCGGTGCGTCGGGTCAGCCCTGCGCCCGGCCGGCGAGCCTGCGACGACGCGCGGCGACCCGAAGCAGGACACCGCCGCCGAGCAGCGCGACGGCGATGGAGGCCATGGCACCGGTCTCGACACCGGTGAAGGGCAGCGCCCCACCGGCCCCACCGGCCCCGCCGGCCCCGCCGGCCCCGCCGGCTCCCGCACCCGCGCCGACACCACCGACACCGCCGACACCGCCGACACCGACCACACCACCGGCGATGATGCAGTCACCGTCGCGGCGCCTGTCATCCTTGTCGTTCCACCCGTCCTTGTCGTTCCACCCGTCGGCCAGCGGGGTGGCCACTGGAGCGGCGAGTCCGTCACGGCGCTCGCCGTCGAACTTGTCGTCACGGCGCTCGTCGAACTTGTCGTCTCTGGCTCCGTCGACATGGTCACGGTCCTTGTCGAAGCCGTCACCGAAGCACGAGTCGTCCCTGTCGTGATCGCCGAGGCCCCAGCCGCCCCCGTGGCTGATCCAGTTCCCGACCAGGGCCGGGTCGAACGGCAGGCCAGTGATACCGCCCTGACCGAGGCCGATGACCAGCACCGTCGCGGTGACTATGCGGGTGTCCTTGTGTGGGCCCCGCGGCGGCGCGAGCTCAGAGGCGAGCCCGAGCTGCGACGGGTCGGCCGCAACCGGCGAGGCGATCTGATCCGGCTCGAGGGTCTCCGGGTCGGTCTCCTCGACCAGCGGCTCGTCGGAGAGGGTCAGGTCCGGCTCGAGGGTCTCCGGGTCGGTCTCCTCGACCAGCGGCTCGTCGGAGAGGGTCGGATCCGGGAGGATTCCCGCCGGCGATGTGGCGGCCGTGTGGCGCGCGGTCTGGCCGATACCGGCGAGCGTCTGCGTGCCCGCCGTGGGGAAGGTGATCGGTACGCTGAACGCACCGGACCCGTTGGCCTGCGTCGTGGTTTTGTATACGCCGTTCAGTTCGATATTCACTCGCGACCCCGGCCAGAAGCCGCACCCGCTGAACACCGCGGCCTCGCCCACCAAAAGGACCGACTTGCTGACAGTGCCCTCCCCGATGGGTCCGGAGCAGTGAACCGGCGGGTACGGCTTGCGATCGGGCTTGTCATCGAATGCCGCCGCTGGAGAAGCCGGCAGCGCGGCGAGCGCCAGCCCGCCGCCCGCCACCAGCGCGACGCCGAGAGTTCGGAACTTCATTCAGACACTCTCCCTGCGGATGATTCGTTCAAGCAGTCGGATGATTGACTACAGGGAGACTACAGAGAGTCACCATCCGTGTCTAGAACGCTCCGCACCTACTTGGCGACCCTGCGCGACCAAACCGAAGTGGTCGGCAGGCCCTCTACCACCAGCTGCTCGGGAACCGTCAGAGGCTGAGTACGAACGGCGAGTGTCGGGCCAGCGGCGGGCTCGAGGACGCGCACCTGCAGCGTCCGGGTCTGCCCCCGATCGACCGTCAGATATGTCGACAGGACGGGATGGCCACGCTCCTCACCCGACGTCAGCGCGACCGGCTGGCCGTCGAGGCGGGCGTCGACGAACCAGCTCCCGCGCCCCGTATAGAGGGAGACCCACAGGTTGTTCTGCGCCTCTTCGTTTTTCCAGCCGGGGATGTCGACGTCTTGGCGGTTACGGACGTAGTCGCTCAGACCCTCCGGCGCCACGTTCGTCAGCCGAACAGTGATCATCGCGCGTCCGGTTCCATCGGGCTGGCGCTCCATGCGGTAGGTGGTGCGGCGCCGCAACCAGTAGTCGAGCTTGCTCGCCGTCGCGTTCTGCGTGACGACCCCCAGAAACGGGCCAGGCACATCCAGCAGCGCCCCACCCAGCGCGGTCGACGAAATTACCTCCTCCTCATCGGCGTGGTTACTTGACACCTGGAGTCGACCCTCGCGGGCGGCTCGAGCCAGCGCCCGGAGAAGGTCCTCCGTACTGCCCGCGGCACCCGTGTCCGAGATAACCGCCTCGTAGACGGCCTCACCGACCATGGCGAAGAACTCGTCACGCCCCGCGACGTCGTCGATCTCCTGATAGACCCGGGACTCGACCAGCTCCACGAGCTCGTTCGCCGGGATCACACGGCCGTCGGGGAGGACGGCCGGGCGGGTGGCCGCCAGCAGATAGGACAGCGCCGTGGGGTCGAGGCTGATCGTCCCGTCGAGCGCCGTCCCCGCGCCGGCGCGGTAGAGCCCGGAGTACAGCCGCCCCACGGTCGGGTAGTCGGGCGTGAGGTTGGCGTTCGCCCACACGCGCGCGGGCCAGAACCCGCCGTAGCGCGCCTCGAACTCCGGAGACAGGTCGGTGGCCGGCCGGGCCTGCGTCGGTCCGCCGGGCAGGCTGCCGTTACCCGAGATGTTGTCGAGCTCCAGTTGGCCCTCGGTGACCGTCAACACGCCGAACCCGCCGATGATGCCGCCGTTCGCCCGCGACTCGGCCGGGTTCTGCACGACCAGCAGGTAGCGGCGGGGCCCGTCCGCTCCGAGCATGCCCGGCCCCAGCCGGGCCCCCAGGACCAGCGTGTCGAGCGCGCCATACAACCGGGAAGCAGTGGCGACCGCCTGCCCGCGGGCTTCGTCGAGGCCAAGGGCACCGCCGAGCCAGCCGCACCCGGAGACCCTCCGCGCCGCGGCGTCGAACGAGCCGACGGCCTCACGCGCCCGCTCGGCGGGCGCCCGCGCCGCGGCCAGCGCGCGGATGTTCACGGCCGTCCCCGACCGCAGGCTGGACGGGGCCAGCCCGTCGCCCAGCTCGGCGACCGACGGCAGCGCGTCGGTGGCCACGTCATCCAGCGCGGCGGCGAGTGCCGCGCTGGAGTGCAGCGGGCAGCCGGCGAACGGGATGTGCCCGGCCAGCGACCACAGCGGATCAGACGTCAGCGACCGGGCCGCCTCCGTGCGCGCGGCGACCTCGTCGATGGCCCGGCGCAGTTCGGCCTCCTCGGGCACCGCACCGTTCGCGACAGTGGCCTGCAGCCGGGAGATCTGCGCCCTGGCGGCCTCGAGATGGGACTGCGCGAGCAGGCCTCGCACCACGATCCAGGTGCCAAACATCAGCAGGAGGGCGAACAGCACGGCGCCGCCCGCTACGACCCGCCGGTCCGGTCGCCACCCGCGCCGAACCGGCGACGGACGGCGATCCTCCTCCCCGGCCCGGTGAACGACCGCAGGCCCCCCACCACTGTCACTCGTGTGCTCCGTTTCCCCCGAAAACGGCTCCCTCACCGGTCCGCGGAACGGTCGGAACCATGATCCGACGCGCCGTAGGCGAGCGGCGCCGTGCGGTCCTCCGGCTCCCGCTGGGTGACGATCTCGACCACCGGCGGATTCTCACGCTCCCCCGCGCCGCTCTCACGTGCCCGTCCCACGGACGCCCCCGGCGGTACCGCGGACTCGCCCGCCGACCCGGCGACCGACGGCACGGCACTCGCCGCCGTGGCCGGCGACGTGGAACCGCTGGCCACCTCCGCCGGACCCGCCGCTGTCGATACGGGAACTCCCGACCCGGCCGGCGCACGACCCGAGCCGCCCGCGCCACCCGCGGGGGCCGCCTCCTCAGGAGCTGATCCCCTGGCCACCGGGACGCCGCCTCGCGAGCTCTCGACACCGGGCGCGGCGCCGGGACGGGTCGCGGACGGTGGTTGCGCCGATCCCTTCGCGGCCGACCGCGATCCGGCTCCAGCCCTCCGGCTCACGGCCTTGCGACCGGCGGCCCCGAGCTCGCCGGTCGAGGACCCGCCCGGCGAGGACGTGGCCGGTGTCCGCGCTCCAGCGGACGGAACACCCGCCGGGCCTGACGCCGGGCGCGTGTCCGTGGACGAGACGGGGGCGGCTGCCACGCCGGCCGGGCGCAGCCCGCGGTCGGTGGCGCCGGGAAGGCGAACTCCGCTCCTGTCACCGGAACGCGCGTGCCGGGCCCGCGGGGCGTATTCGTACCGCCCGTAGTAATAGGCGTCCGCTCCCTTGGTCGGCACCATGTTGAGAACGCTTCCGATCACGCGCGCGTCCACCGCCCGCAGCGCATCCGCCGCGCGGCGGATCTGTTCGCGCCGCGTCCGTCCCGCCCTGGCGACCAGCAGCACGCCGTCTACCCGGGTCGCCAGCACGGCGGCGTCCGTGACCGGCAGCAGCGGCGGGGCGTCGATGAGGACGAAGTCGAAGCGGGTGCAGAGCACGTCGATGAGGTCGGCCATGTTGCGGGATCCGAGCAGCTCGCTCGGGTTCGGCGGAACGGGGCCGCTCGGCAGCACCTCGACCCGGCCGTCGCCGACCCGGCCCTCGCCCCAGGGCTGGAGCACGTCGTCGAGGTCGGCCGCGCCGATCAGCACCGACGTCAGCCCGGCCGCGGACTCGATTCCCAGATACTCGCCGAAGGAGGGCCGCCGCAGGTCACCCTCGACGAGGCACACACGGGCTCCGCCCTGAGCCAGAATGATCGCGAGGTTACAGATCGTCGTGGTCTTTCCCTCCCCCGGCAACGAGCTGCTGATGAGGATCGATCGGGGGGCGGTGTCCACATCCACGAACTGCAGGTTCGTGCGGAGCTGGCGGAACGCCTCGGCGCGCGGCGAATGGGGGTTGGCGTGGATGATCAGCGGTCGCCGGCCGGCGCCCGCATCGTAGGCGATCATCGCCAGGTTCGGCAGCCCCGTGACCGCCCTGACGTCCGACTCCCCGGTGACGCTCGTGTCCAGCCGGTGACGGAGAAGCGCGGCGCCGATACTGATCATCAGCCCCAGCAGCACCCCGAGCGCGATGTTGCGGACGGGCTGGGGGGAGACCGGCGCCGCCGGGAGCTTGGCCTTCTCCCAGACTCGAACCCGCACCGAGGGCGGCTGGTCCTCGGCCGGTCTCTCGATCCGGGCGACGGCCGCGGAGAACGCCTCACCGACCGCGTCCGCGATCGACTGCGCGCGGTGGGGGTCGGCATCGCGCACGACGGCGCGCAGCAGCACGGTGTCCGGCACGGCCTGCGCCTCGATGCGCCCGCGCAGCTGGGACGCACTGTCGTCCAGGTTGAGCTGGTCGATGACCGCGGCGGCGACCCGCTCGCTGGCGACCAGGTTCGCATAGGACTTGACCCGCTGCTCGGAGAGCAGTCCGCCCTGGTAGGCGGACGCCATGCCCTCATCGCTGCCGGACGATGAGACGACCATCGTCACCGTCGCCGCATAAATCTTGGTCGCGCGCCAGGTCGCCGTCGCCGCAAGCAGACCTCCCAACAGGGCGCAGGTCAGCACGAGCAACCAGCTTCGACGCAGGACGCGCACGTAGTCGCGCAGTTCCACTCGCCGACCACCCTCCCGGGACCTCTCCCGAACACTCACCGTGACACTCAACAGACACAACGTACCGCACCGGTAGTCGTCCATTTACGCACAGTGGCAATTACTCTATGGCCTCATGTGGAGACGTAGAGTAGACGGATCGCGTCACGGTCTGTGGATGACAGCGGTCGCACGGCGCGTGTCGCGCCTCAATCTCCGTCAGCGGGTCGGGCTCCAGATCGTCCTGGACGTCTGTGCGCTCGCGCTCGGGTTCACCGCCGCCCAGGTCGGCCGGCTCGACCTCGACCCGGCCGCGCTGGCCGACCCAAGCTTCTGGGTCATCGTCTTCCTGGCCACCTGCCTGCTCCACTTCCTGGGCACGGCGCTGCACCTCTACCTGGGCCGGTACCGGTTCGGCGGGTTCGAGGAGGTGCTGGGCATCCTGGTCACGGTGGCCCTCACCGTCCTCGGGGTGCTCGTCGTGGTGATGGCGTTCGGCGCGCCCCGGCCGGTTCCGCTCAGCGTGCCGCCGCTCGGCGGGGCGGTGACCCTGGTACTGATGTTCGGCGTCCGTTACCTGTGGAGACTGACGGAGGAGCGGCTGCGCCGGCCGGCCCCGGACGCGGCCGAGCCCCTGATCGTCTTCGGCGCGGGCGACGGTGGGCAGATGGTGCTCACCGCGATGCTGCGCACGCCGAGCAGCCCCTACTACCCGGTCGCGCTGCTCGACGACGACCAGCGGACCTGGAACCTGCAGCTTTCCGGGGTGCGGGTCCGCGGCGGCCGGGACGCGATCGCCGGCGTCGCGGCATCCACCGGCGCACGCACCCTGCTCGTCGCGATCCCCAGCGCGGACGCGGCCCTACTACGGGAGATCAGCGCGCTGGCCGAACCGGCCGGGCTCGCCGTCAAGGTGCTCCCCCGCGTCGTCGACCTGGTGGACGGCACCGTCGGCGTCGCGGACATCCGCGATCTCGACCTCGCCGACCTGCTCGGCCGGCGGCAGATCCAGACCGACATGACAGCCGCCGAGCGGTACCTCACCGGACGCCGCGTCCTGGTGACCGGCGCCGGCGGGTCGATCGGATCGGAGCTGTGCCGGCAGATCCACGTCTTCGGGCCGGCCGAGCTGATCATGCTGGACCGGGACGAGTCGGCATTGCGCGCCGTCCAGCTCTCGCTGCACGGCCGGGCGATGCTCGAGGACGACGCGATCGTCCTCGGCGACATCCGCGACACCGAGCTGATGACCTCGCTGTTCGCCGCCCGCCGGCCCGAGGTCGTCTTCCACGCCGCGGCGCTCAAGCACCTCCCGCTGCTGGAGCGCTTCCCGGGTGAGTCGGTGAAGACGAACCTGTGGGGGACGCTGACCGTCCTGGAGGCCGCGGTCGCCTGCGGGGTGCGGCGCCTGGTGAACATCTCGACGGACAAGGCCGCCAACCCGAGCAGCGTGCTCGGCCACTCCAAGCGGATCACCGAGCGCCTCACCGCCCACGTCGCCGGGCAGGCGCCGGGGGTGCTGGTCAGCGTCCGCTTCGGCAACGTGCTCGGCAGCAACGGCTCGGTGCTGACCGTCTTCGCCGGCCAGCTCGCCGCGGGAGGGCCGCTGACGGTCACCCACCCGGAGGTGACCCGCTACTTCATGACCGTCCAGGAGGCCGTCCAGCTCGTCCTGCAGGCCGGGGCGCTGGGCTCGGCCGGCGAGGCGCTGGTCCTCGACATGGGGGAACCGGTGGGCATCGCGGACGTCGCCCGTCGCATCGCGGCCCGCGCGCCCGCGCCGGTGGACATCGTCTACACCGGGCTCGGCGCGGGCGAGAAGCTGCACGAGGAGCTGCTGGGCGCCGGCGAGTGGGACTCCCGGCCGCGACACCCGCTGATCTCGCAGGTACCGGTGCCGCCGCTGGACCCGGCCGCCGTCCGGGACGTCGACCCGTACGCGGCGCCGGATCTGATCCGGGCCACGCTGGCCCGGCTGGCCGCCGAACAGCCCACGCCGAAAGTGCCGCGCCAGGCCGGTCCACGCCAGGACGAGCCGCGCCAGGACGGGCCGCCCGAGGCTCGGGTCGGGTGAGCCGGCAGTGACGGTCAGCGGTGGGGGGTGTCCGCGGATCTGGGCGCGGCGCCGGGGGCCTCGCCGAGGCGTTCCCGGTACCAGTGCACGGTCTCCTCCAGGGTCGCCCGCAGGTCAGAGCGCTCGACGGAGCCGAAGAGCGCGTGCATGGCGTCCGGGCGGGCGCACGAGTCGCGGACGTCCCCGGCGCGCGGCGCGCCGTGCGCCACGTCCAGCCGGCGGCCGAGGATGTCCTCGAGGTGGGCGACCAACGCCAGCAGGTCGGTGCTCGTCCCGAACGCCAGGTTCACCGGCCCGGGGTGGGCCAGCCGGCGGCAGGCCGCGTCGGCCAGCAGCCCGGCGACCGCCTCGACGTAGGTGAAGTCCCTGGTCTGCCGGCCGTCGCCGTGCACCGGCAACGGACGTCCACGCAGCGCGGCGTCGATGAACGACGGCACGACGGCGGCGTGGGCGCGCCGGGCCGGCTGGTACGGGCCGTAGACGTTGAACAGCCGCGCGACCAGGACCGGCAGCCCGAAGCTCGCCTGGTGCGCCAGGGCGTACCCCTCGGCCGCCAGCGCGCTGGCCGCGTACGGGCTGGTCGGACGCGGCGGGTCGTCCTCGGTCTGGGGGCGGCCGCCGGACGTCCCGTACACCAGAGCGGAGGAGACGACCACCACGTGGGTCTCGCCCCGCTGCGCCACGTCGAGCACGGTCAGTGTGCCGGTCGCATTGACGTGGTGGGTGGCCAGCGGGTCGAGCAGCGAGCGCTCGACGGAGGGCCGCGCAGCCAGGTGGACGACGCTGTCCGCCCCGGTGCAGGCGTCCTCCAGCAGCTCACGGTCGGTGACGCTGCCGAGGACGAGGCGCGCGGGCAGGCCGAGCAGGTTCGACCGGGCTCCGGTGCTGAGGTCGTCGACCACGACCACCTCACAGCCATGGGCCAGCAGCGCACGGGTCAGGTGGGCACCGATGAACCCGGCGCCCCCGGTCACCACGACCCTCATCGTCCGAATCACTCCCCATGAGCACATCAAGCGACGATAAGCAACCGATCAGATACCCATAGTAATCGAGTCGAGGGAAGCGGCCGGCGATACCGCACATCCCGTGGCGGCGCACCCTCCAGGCGGGCGGCACCGCCCGACGGGATCGACTACTCAGAGTGTCCGATTGAACGGGAGCCGTCATCGCTCTACGGTCGGCCCCGTGCCAGACCTCGGACGCCAGCTCGTCATCGTGGGAGCCGGCGGCCACGGCCGCGAGCTCCTCGACCTCGTCGAGGCGGTCAACGCCGCCAGCGACCGGGACATCTACCGGTTCCTCGGGTTCCTCGACGACGGCGAGGTCGATCCCGACCCGCTCGCCCGGCGCGGGAGCACCGTGCTGGGCGGGCTCGACCTGCTGGCCAGCCTCGAGGCCGACTACCTGATCGGCGTCGGCGCGGCGGCCTCACGGGCCCGCATCGACCGGTACGCCAGCGCGTGCGGACGGCGCCCGGCCACGATCGTCCATCCCCGCGCCCACCTGGGCGGCGACGTGAAGCTCGGGCCGGGCACCGTGGTCTGCGCGCTCGCGAGCCTCACCACCAACATCGAGACGGGCCGGCACGTCCTGGTGAACATCGGTGCCGGCATCGCGCACGACTGCCGCCTCGGCGACTACGCGACGCTCGCCCCCGGCGCCCGGATCGGCGGTGGCGTCGAGGTCGGCCCCGGCGCCTGGGTGGGGATGCAGGCCAGCGTCGTGCGGAGCCGGCGGATCGGCGCCGGGGCGGTGGTCGGCGCCGGGGCGGTCGTCACCGGCGACGTGCGCCCCGGACTCGTCGTGGCCGGGGTGCCGGCCCGCCCGATCGACCCGTCCGACGCCGGTGCGGACGCCGCCCGGCCACCGATAGTGGAACCGAGGACACCCGAACCCCAGTCCGGGGCACCCCGAGCCGACCTATGATCGGGAGGTGCACCGCTGGTTCGACCTCGCAGGCACTGACAACACCCGTGACCTCGGCGGGATGCCGACGTCCGACGGGCGCCTGACCCGGTCGGGCGCCTTCCTGCGCAGCGACACCCTGCAGGAGCTGACCACCGCCGACGTGGCCCGGCTGCGCGAGGTGTTCGGCCTGCGGACGGTGCTCGACCTGCGGGCCCGGGTGGAGGCCGCGCGGGAGGGCCGCGGCCCGCTGGAGTACGAGGACGTGGCCTACCACAACCACTCGTTCCTGCCCGGCGAATGGATCATGCCGGACGATCCCCGGTTCCCCGCGATCGTGAAGGACCTCGACTCGGTCGACCGGGTCGAGCACTACCTGGACTACCTCCGCCTGGCCGGGGACGCCGTGGCCGAATCCATCCGCCTGCTCGCCCAGCCGGTGACGGGGCCGGCACTGTTCCACTGTGCCGCCGGCAAGGACCGCACCGGCGTACTGTCGGCGCTCCTGCTCGGGATCGTCGGCGTCGACGACGAGGCGATCATCAAGGACTACACCCTGACCAACGAGCGCATCGCCCGGGTCGACGCCCGGCTCGCCCGCCGCCCGTCCTACAACCGGCCCGAGGATCCGCTGACCATCGACAAGATGAGCTGCCGGCCGGAGGTCATGCGCGGTTTTCTCGGCGGTGTCGCCGAGATATGGGGTGGTCCGACCGCCTGGGCGCGCGGGGCGGGCGTCCCCGAGGAGGACCTGCGCTCGCTGCGGTCACGGCTTGTCGGGTGAGGGGGGGCGACGGCTGGAACGACCGCGGCGAAGACCACAATCGCTCGGACACATCACCCGTACGGAACGGACAACAGGAGGCATGATCCGGCGCGCGCCCGTCACCGCGGTCCTGGCCGTGGTCATCGTGATCGCGCTGCTGTCCGGATGCAGCCACATCTTCGAACGACCCTTCGCCGACGTGCCCGCCGACCTGATCCCCGTGTTCCAGGCCGCGGCGGCCACCTACGGGGTCCTCAGCGCGGCGCAGCTCGCCGCGCAGGCCAGGGTGGAGAGCAGCTTCGATCCCGCGGCCGTCTCGCACGCCGGCGCCCGCGGCATGATGCAGTTCCTCCCGACCACCTGGGCGGAGTTCGGCATCGACGGCAGCGGCGACGGCCGCGCCGACCCCCTCGAGCCCCGCGACGCGATCGTCTCGGCGGCCCACTACGAGGCACACCTGGCCGAGGCCGTGGCCAATCTGCCCGGGGATCGCATCTCCCTGGTGCTCGCGGCCTACAACGCGGGGCCGGACGCCGTCCGCGTCGCGGGAGGCATCCCGGACTTCGACGAGACCCGCTCCTATGTCGCTCGGGTGCATGACTGGGCCGCCACCTATCGGGACCAGCTCTGACGGCGTGACATGCTCGACGCCGTGGCAGCAGACCGGTCCGGCGAGGCATCCGCGCACGAACCCCCGGCCGGTCCGGGATCGCCGGCGGAGGGCGCTCCGCTGCCCCCGTCCCTCTCGCCGGCCACCGCGGCCTCCTTCTCCTCCTCCACCCCCGTCTCCTCGACGTCGGGGCCCGGCCACGTCGTGCCGCCGGCCCGGACCGCGCCGCCCGCGCGGGACGACGCCCTCGGCGGCGCACCGGCCGGCCGCGCGCTTCCGCCCCGCGGCTCCACCGACGAGGTGATCCGCCGGGTCGAGCTGGCGAGCGGCCGGCTCGCCTCGCGGGCGGTCACCCGGATGACCGAGGTGCTCCCCTGGTACCCGGCGATGTCCGCCCGGCACCGCGCCGACATTCAGCTCGTGGTGCAGGCCGGGATCTCGTCGTTCGTCGAGTGGTGCCGCCGCCCCGAGCACGCCCGGGAGCTGTCCGGCGACGTCTTCCGGGTCGCGCCCCGCGAGCTGGTGCGGGCGGTGACCTTCCGCCGACTGGTCGACCTCGTCCGGGTCGCCGTCGAGGCGATCGAGGCCGAGGTGCCGACGCTGGCCGGCCCGGAGCACGAGCAGCGGCTGCTCGCCGACGTGTTGCGCTACTCCCGGGACATCGCGTTCGCCGGCGCGGTCGTGTACGCGCGGGCCGCCGAGGAGCGCGGTGCGTGGGACGCCCGGCTGGAGGCGCTGGTCGTCGACCACGTGGTGCGCGGCGAGGTCGACCGCGGCCTGCCGTCGCGGGCCGCCGCGGTCGGCTGGCGCAACCCGCCGTCGGTCACCGTCGTCGTCGGCGCGGCGCCGCCGACCTCGCCCGAGGTCGCCGTCGACGAGGTGCACCGGCTGGCGCGGGGAGCCGGCCTCGAGGTGCTCGCCGGGGTCCACCACGACCGGCTCGTGATGGTCGTCGGCGGTGCCTTCGGCCCTGACGACGGCGACCCGCCGGGCCCGCCGACGACCAGCGGCGGAAGCGGGCCCGGCAGCGTTGGGCACGGTGGGATTGGGCACGGTGGGAGTGGGCCTGGCGGCGTCGGCGGGTCCGCGTCCGCCGCGACGGGTACCGGGGGCGGGTCCGGCCGCGGCGACACCCCGCCGCCGTCCGGCGACGCCGACACCGCGCTGGAGGCCGCCCGCGCGCTGCTGCCCGCCTGCGGGCCGGGCCCCGTGGTGGTCGGGCCGATCGCGGGCGATCTCACCGGGGCGCCCCGGTGCGCCCGCGCGGCGCTCGCCGCCGCGGACGTCGTCGCCGCCTGGCCGGCGGCGCCGCGCCCGGTCTCGGCGAGCGCGCTGTTGCCGGAGCTCGCGCTGGCCGGTGATCCGGACGCCCGGCAGAGCCTGATCAGGGAGGTCTACCTCCCGCTGCGCCACGCCGGCACCCCGCTGTTGGAGACAGCCGGCGCATACCTCGACTTCGGCGCGTCGCTGGAGGCGACCGCCCGGGCGCTCTACCTTCATCCGAACACGGTGCGTTACCGGCTGCGCAAGGCCGCGGACGTCTGCGGTCTCGATCCCGCCGATCACCGCGAGCGGTTCATACTGCACATCGCTCTGGTACTCGGTCGCCTGGACGGTACGTAACCTACAGGTCAGATCGGACCCGACCCCCGTCCGCGACCCGCCCGCGCGGCCCCTCCCGTCGGTGCGAGAACCGTCACACCAAGCAAATTTACCGCCCTGTCACCGGATTCCGGTCCAGAGGCATGGAGGGGCACTAACGCACCGTCGGAGCCTGCCGCTTTGTAGGACACCGACAACGAGCCGACGAGACATCGGTGACTCGTCGCCAGCGACAACGACCGGCCACACGGGGTTAGGTGAATACGTGCTCGCGATCCTCGCACCAGGACAGGGTGCTCAGACGCCGGGACAGCTCCGTCCCTGGCTGGAACTCGACGGCGTCGAGTCCCGGCTGCGCTGGTGGTCGGCGGCGGCCGGTTTGGACCTCGTCGACATCGGCTGTGAGGCACCGGCGGAGACGATCCGGGATACCGCGGTCGCCCAGCCGCTCATCGTCGCGAACGGGCTGCTGGCCGCCGAGCAGCTCGGCCTGCTGCCGGCGACCCCCGCCGGCGGCGCCCGCGCCGTCGTGGCCGGGCACAGCGTCGGCGAGATCACCGGCGCCGCGATCACCGGCTCGCTCACCCCGGAGTCGGCGCTGCTGTTCGTCGGCCTGCGTGGCCGCGCGATGGCCGAGGCGTCCGCGCGGACCCCCACCGGGATGACCGCGCTGCTCGGTGGCGACCCGGACGAGGTCGCCGCGGCGCTGGAGGGAATGGGCCTCACCGCCGCGAACCGCAACGGCGCCGGGCAGATCGTCGCCGCGGGCACGCTCGAGGACCTCGCGAAACTCGCCGACTCCCCGCCACCGAAGACGAAGCTGCGGCCCCTGTCCGTAGCCGGCGCGTTCCACACCCACCACATGGCCTCGGCCGGCGACGCGCTGCGCGCCGTCGCGGGCGGCATCCGGCCCGGGGCTCCGGTCCTCGGCCAGCTCTCCAACGCCGACGGCGCCGCGGTGCACGACGGCGCCGACCTCCTCACCCGGCTGGTCACCCAGGTGGCGGCACCGGTGCGCTGGGATCTGTGCCTGGCCGCCATGCGCGAGGCCGGGGTGACCGCCGTGATCGAGCTGCCGCCCGCCGGCACGCTCGCCGGCATCGCCCGGCGCGAGCTGCGGGGAACGAAGATCGTCGCGGTGAAGACGCCCGCCGATCTGGACGCCGCCCGCGAGCTCGTCGCCGAGTACCTGCCCCCCGCCGGAGTGGCCGTGCCGACCCAGGCCGAGTCCCTGGTCGGGGCGACCTCATGACAGGGGCGCGGTTGCTGGGGCTGGGCACCTACCGCCCGGGCCGGCTGGTCACCAACGACGAGATCACCCGGCAGGTCGACACCTCGGACCTCTGGATCCGCACCCGGACCGGCATCTCGACCCGGCGGATCGCCGACGACGACGAGACCACGGTCGCGATGGGGGTCAGCGCGGCGGACAAGGCGCTGGCCGCCGCCGGGCTGGCCGCCCGCGACGTCGACGCCGTGATCGGGGCGACCTGCACGGCGCCGTCCCAGATCCCGGGCACCGCGCCGCAGGTCGCCGCCCGGCTCGGCGCGTCGGCCGCGGGGACCTTCGACATCAACGGCGGCTGCGCCGGCTTCTGCTACGCCGTCTCCACCGCGGCGGACATGGTGCGGGCCGGCAGCGCCCGGCACGTGCTGGTCGTCGCGACCGAGCGGCTCTCCGACTACACCGACTGGAGTGACCGTTCCACCTGCATCCTGCTCGCGGACGGCGCCGGCGCGGTCGTGATCGGCGCCGCCGAGACCGATCAGATCGGCCCGGCGGTCTGGGGCCACGACGGGTCGCGGCCCGAGGCGATCCGGGTTCCCGGGCGTGGCGACAACTCGTTCCGCATGGAGGGCCCGGCCGTGTTCCGCTGGGCACTCTCGCTCGTTCCCACCCTGCGCACGGTCTGCGACCGGGCCGGTGTGGCGCCCGAAGAGCTGGCCGCGATCGTGCCGCACCAGGCGAACCTGCGCATCGTCGAGGCGCTCGCGGGCGGCCTCGGCGTCCCCGACGTGCCGGTCGCCCGCGATGTGGTGGACTCCGGCAACACGTCCGCGGCGAGCATCCCGCTGGCGCTCGACCGGATGATGGAAGCCGGCGAGATCGTCTCGGGCGATCCGGTGCTGCTGTTCGGTTTCGGCGCCGGCCTGACCTACTGCGGACAGGTCGTCCGATGCCCCTGAGCACCGACGTCCCCGAGCACCACATTTCTCCCAGGTACTCCGCTGCCCCCGAGTACCCCGGCCCGAGCCGCGGCCACCCGTGCCGCGACCGGGCCCCGCGCCACCGCCGGACGGAGCTGCCCGCGCGGGCCGCCCGTCCAGCCACCGGCTCGGCCGGAACGCTGATCCCGTAACGCACAGGAGGAAAGCCATGTCGCAAACCGATATTCTCGCCGGCCTCGCCGCGATCCTCGAGGAAGTCGCCGGTGTGGACCCGGCCGACGTCACCGCGGACAAGACCTTCATCGACGACCTGGACGTCGACTCGCTCTCCATGGTCGAGGTCGTCGTCGCGGCCGAGGAGAAGTTCGGCGTGAAGATCCCGGACGAGGACGTCAAGACCCTCAAGACCGTCGGCGACGCCGTCTCGTACATCCAGCGGGCGGGTGTCGCCGCGTGACCCCGACCCCCAGGCAGGTCGTCGTCACCGGCCTCGGGGCTACCACTCCCCTCGGCGGCGACGTGCCGTCCACGTGGGAGGGGCTGCTCTCCGGCCGCTCCGGCGCGCGTCGCCTGACCGAGGACTGGGTCGAACAGCTCCCCGTCCACATCGCCGCCCCGCTCGCGGTCGAGCCACCGCTGGGCCGCGTCGAGGCCAGAACTCTCGACCGCAGCCAGCAGATGGCGCTGGTCGCCGCGCGGGAGGCATGGGCCCACGCGGGCTCTCCGGAAGTCGACTCCGAGCGCCTCGCCGTCTGCGTGGCGTCCGGGATCGGCGGGGTGCTGACCCTGCTCAACCAGCACGACGTGCTGCGGGAGCGTGGGGCTCGGCGGGTGTCGCCGCACGTCGTGCCGATGCTGATGCCAAACGGCCCGGCGAGCACGGTCGGCCTGGCGTTCGGTGCCAAGGCCGGTGTGCACGCGCCGGTCAGCGCGTGTGCGTCCGGCTCGGAGGCGATCGCGCTGGCGCTGGACATCATCCGCGCCGGCCGGGCGGACATCGTGATCGCCGGCGGCACGGAGGCTGCGATCGCCGCCCTGCCGATCGCCGGGTTCGCGCAGATGCAGGCGCTCTCCCGGCGTAACGACGCTCCCGAGACCGCCTCGCGGCCGTTCGACAAGGCCCGGGACGGCTTCCTGCTCGGCGAGGGCGCGGCGGTCATCGTGGTGGAGGCGGCGGAGCACGCGCAGGCACGCGGCGCGCGGGTCCTCGGGACCCTCGCCGGCGCCGGCATCAGCTCGGACGCCTACCACGTGGCCGCGACGGATCCGACCGGTGCCGGCGCGGCCCGGGCGATCCGGGCGGCGCTGCGCTCGGCCTCCCTGGAGCCCGAGGACGTCATCCACGTCAACGCGCACGCGACGTCGACCCCGACCGGAGACGTCGCCGAGTCGATCGCGCTTCGGCTGGCGCTGGGCTCCGCGCTCGACTCGATCGCGGTGACCTCGACCAAGTCGATGACCGGCCACCTGCTCGGGGCGGCCGGCGCGCTGGAGGCCGTGGTCACGCTGCTCTCGCTGCGCGAGCGCGTCGTCCCCGCGACGCGCAATCTCGACGCGCTCGACGACGAGATCGCACTGGATGTCGTGAGCATCGACAACCGGGAACTCGGCACCGGCGCGGGCCTGTCGAACTCGTTCGGGTTCGGTGGGCACGACGTCTGTCTCGCGTTCACGGTGTAGGACGCACGCCCGGCGCCCCGAGGGAAGACCGTGCCGCCGCCGCGGCGGCGGCACGCCCGGGGGCGCCGGGACGGTTCGCCGGGATCCAAGCCCCGGCCAGGAAACACCTCACGGTGGCCGCACCGGGGCCGCCATCTGCGCAGGAGCAGGCTGATACCGCTCAACCAAGGAGACCTACGGTGAGTCTGTCCACCATCGACCGCACCGATTCCCGAACTCCCGTCTCGCGGCTGAGCCGCTTCTTCGACCCGGACACGCTCTCGCTGTTCGCCTCCGCCGACGGTTCGGGTGTCGTGGCCGGCCAGGGCCTCGTCGACGGCAACGAGGTCGTCGCCTTCGCCACCGACCCCACGGTCCAGGGCGGTGCGATGGGCCGGGACGGCTGCGCGCGCATCGTGCACGCGATCGAGTCGGCCGTCCGGATGAGCTGCCCCGTGATCGGTATCTGGCACTCCGGGGGCGCCCGCCTGCAGGAGGGTGTGGCCTCGCTCGACGGCGTCGGCCGGGTGTTCGCGGCGACGGTCCGCGCCTCGGGACGGGTGCCACAGATCTCGCTGGTCCTCGGGGCCGCGGCCGGCGGCGCCGCCTACGGCCCGGCGCTCACCGACCTGGTCATCACCGGGCCCGACGCGAAGGTCTTCGTCACCGGCCCGGACGTCGTCCGCTCGGTGACCGGCGAGGAGTGCACGGCCGACAGCCTCGGCGGCCCCGAGGTCCACTCGACCCGCAGCGGAGTCGTCCACCTCGCCTGCGACACCGACGACGCCGCGTTCGACCGGACCCGCGCGATCACCGCGCTGCTGGCCGACCAGGGCTCCGTCGGCCACGTCGCCGAGCGTGAGCTCGGCGATCTGCTGCCGGAGAACCCCCGCCGCGCCTACGACGTGCGACCGCTCGTCGCCGGCCTGCTCGACGACGAGGTCGTCGAGCTGCACCCCAAGTGGGCTCGCAACATCGTCACGGCCCTCGGCCGCCTCGGCGGGCGGACGGTCGGCGTGGTGGCGAACAACCCGCTGCGCCGCGGTGGCTGCCTCGACGCGCTCTCGGCGGAGAAGGCCTCGCGGTTCGTGCGGATGTGCGACTCGTTCGGGGTCCCGCTCGTGGTGCTCGTCGACGTCCCCGGCTACCTGCCCGGCGTGGGCCAGGAGTGGGAGGGTGTGGTCCGGCGCGGCGCGAAACTGCTCTACGCCTTCTCCGAGTGCACCGTGCCCCGGGTCACCGTCGTCACCCGCAAGGCCTACGGCGGCGCGTACATCGCGATGAACGCCCGCTGCCTGGGCGCGACCGCGGTCTACGCGTGGCCGACCGCGCAGCTCGCGGTCATGGGGGCGGAGGCCGCGGTCGGCATCCTGCACCGCCGGCAGCTGGCCGAGGTGCCCGCCCAGCGCCGCCCGGACGTGATGGCCGAACTGGCCGAGGAGCACGTCCGCACCGTCGGCGGGATCGACCGCGCGGTGGAGCTGGGCGTGGTGGACGCGGTCGTCACACCCGCGACGACCCGCGGGGCGGTCGCGGCCGCGCTCGCCGACGCGGTCGCCGCGGCCCGGGTGGACAAGAACGTTCACGGCAACATCCCTCTGTAGTTCCTCCCGCTCCGCCCGGCCCGCCGGCCGGGGCGCCGGCCCTCGACGGCTCCGGCCCTCGACGGTGCTGGACTTCAGCGGCGCTGGACTTCGAGACGTGGCGGCCGGGCGAGTCTCTGGACTCCCCCGGCCGCCACGTCTCATCTCGGGGCTGTCGCCCTCCGGCCCGTGCTCCCGGGCCTCGCCACCGGACGCCGTCGCGGCCCACCGGGCCCGCCCGGCGCAGTGGGCCCGTCACGACCCAGGGGGCTCAGACCCGCCCGGGAGACGTGGGCTCTCCGACTCGGCCAGGCGGATCCACGTCCGGACGACGTTGCCCATCTGACGGGGGTTCATCCACAGGGCCGCGCGGGCGAAGATCGGGTCGGCGCTGCGCGCGAGCTCGCCGCGCGCGGCCTCCAGCGCGGGGGCGATGGCGCGGACGTGGTCGAAGCTGATCGTGCCCGTCCGGAAGGCCTCCGCGGTCACCGGCAGGGATCGCAGCGCGCGCGCCACCGTAAGCGCCGAGGTCGTCGTGGGGTGGACAAGCCTGCACTCCCGGCGCAGCCAGGCGGCCGCCGACCGGGCACCGTCGAGGTTCCACAGCTCGCGCCGGTCGAACTCCGCGAGCAGACGGACCCAGCAGGCGTCGGTGGCGTCGACGAGCCGGCGCACGTCCATCACCAGCAGGGCGAGCTCGGCGTCCGGCACCTCTCCGGGATCCACGGCCGCCAGCCGGGCCACCTGCGCGTCGAGATCCTTCACAGCCGCCTCCTTGTCCGACACCCGCACTCCACTCACTGAACGCCCCGTGTGCGGCGCCACCCCACGCGCCCGCCACCTCCGCAGGCCCTGCCGACGGGGCCTGCCCTACCGGCGGCCCCTGCCCCGCCTGCGGGCAGCGCCTGCCCACCCGGCCACACCGAGACTGTCGAACACATGTTCGAATGCTAGGGCATCATCACCCGGCCACCAAGCCGCGGCCCGGATACATGACCGATCCGCGACCCCGAGCCACCCTGCTCCACCCTCGTTCCCACCCGCCCACGAAATACTTAGCTGCGCGAAATAAATATCGGCCGGGGCGTGTTGTGAACCTCGGAGGTGCACCGCATGAGTCGTTCGGACCAGGTCACGTCGAGGACGAGCGCAGGAGGCGCGGAGGAGGCAGGCACCCGGGCGCTGTCGTCCACAGGCACCTTCGCCGCCCTACAGGTACCGAACTTCCGCCTCTTCCTCGGCGGTCAGGTGGTCTCGCTCTGCGGGACCTGGATGCAGATGATCGCCCTGGGCTGGCTGGTGCTGTCGCTCGGCGCGTCCGGCACCGAACTCGGGCTCGTCACCGCGGCCCAGTTCCTGCCCGTGCTGCTGTTCGGCGCCTACGGCGGGCTGATCGCCGACCGCTCGAACACCCGCAGGCTCCTGATCACCACCCAGATCATTCTCGGTTCCCTCGCCGTCCTGCTCGGCGTCCTGGACCTGACGGGCACGGCCCAGCTGTGGATGGTCGCCGCCGTCGCGGCGGCGATCGGGATGACCAGCGCGGTGGACAACCCGGCGCGGCAGAGCTTCGTCCAGGAGATGGTGGGGTCGGAGTTCCTGCCCAACGCCGTCACGCTGAACTCGGTGACCATGAACGCGGCCCGGGTCGTCGGGCCGGGCATCGCCGGCATCCTCATCAGCCTGGTCGGCACCAGCGGCTGTTTCCTGCTGAACGGCGCCTCGTTCGTCGCCGTGGTCATCGCGCTGCAGCGGATCGACACCGCGGCGCTGGTGCGCCGACGTCCCGTGCCGCGGGCACCGGGGCAGGTGCGCTCCGGGCTCGCCTACGCGATGCGGACGCCGAGCCTGCGGATCCCGCTGCTCATGATGGCCGTGATCGGAGCGTTGTCCTACGAGTTCCAGGTCGTGCTGCCGCTCGTGGCACGTGAGACCTTTGACGGGTCGGCCGCGACGTACAGCCTTCTCACCGGCGCGATGGGTGCGGGGGCCGTGGCCGGTGGCCTGGTCGTCGCCCGGCACCGGCGGGTGGGGATCCCGGCCCTGACGGTCACCTCCGGGGTGTTCGGCGTGGTCACCCTGGTAGCAGCCGCGGCCCCGGTGCTGGCGCTGGAGGTCGCCGCGCTCGTGGTGGTCGGCGCGGCGAGCGTCGCGTTCATCTCCACCGGCAACGCGACCGTGCAACTCTCCGCGGCACCGGAGATGCGTGGCCGGGTGATGGCCCTGTGGTCGGTGGCGTTCCTCGGCTCGACCCCGGTCGGCGGCCCGATCGCGGGCTGGGTGTCCGAGACGTTCGGTGCGCGGGCCGGCCTGGCGATGGCCGGCGTGGCGGCGTTGGCCGGATCCGCCTTCGCGGCGGTGTCCCTGCGCAGCCAGGCGGCGCGCGCGCAGGCTGTCCCGGCGGCCGCGGCCAGCCCCGGACCACCGGCCGCGCCAGGCGTCGACCCGCCACTCGCCACAGGCATCGTCACCGCAGACGGCACCGCGCTCGACGCGGACACAACGCTCACCGGTGGCACCACTCTCATCGCTGGCACAGTGAGCGACGCTGACGCAGCAGGAGACGCTGACACAGCGCTCACCGCCGGCCCCACACACCGCGCTGGCACAGTGGGCGACGCTGGCACGGCGGGAGGCACCGCGATGTCGGATGACCCAACTGCGTCCGCGCCGACCGACACCGTGCTCGGTAACCCGGTCGCGGGTGTTCTGAGCGCGGCGGCCGCACCGCAGCGCGGGCCGGCTCTCCAGGACGTCTGACACCCCGCGCCGGGGCTCGGAGATCACGGCTCGGGGGTCCGAGATCACGGGTCGGGGTCCGAGGTCGGGGGTCGTAGATTGAACGCGAGGAGACCAGCCGTCCACGCGGTCTCGCCCGCGCAGGAGGCGAAGGCGGCCTCATCACCGCGGGACTGCCCCGACCACGGGACTACCCAGACCGCCATCTATCGGGCAAAACACCCCGGATATCGAGGGAACCCGCTCGCCCTTTGGCGCCCTTCTCGCCGTTTCGGGCCGGATTCCGCCGAATCTGGCTACAAAACGGCGAGAAGGAAACCAAAAGGCGAGTAGGCGCGCGGCCAGGGCTCCGACCGGCGCCGGCACCGCCCGACACCACCGAACACCGACACCGATCGGCACCGCCCGGCCAGTGCCCGTGGCGGGGCGGCGGCGACGTCAGTTGGCGGTGGAGGGGCCCTCCGGGAGTGCCCGTGGCACGGGGGGCGCCCCGCGGGCGGCTGCCCGGCCGAGTTCGGGAAGCTCCCGGAGATCGTCGTGGTGCATCCCGCGGTGTGCCTGGACCGCCGAGCGGTGGTAGTCCTCCGCGACGGCCATGAACCCCGGTTCCATGTAGCGGCGGCCGTCGACCGTCGGGCCGACCGTCCCCTCCATGATGGCCTCGACGTCCTCGCCGGTGATCGTCTTGTGGGTCTCCAGCGCATGGGTGAGGGACAGCACCTCGCGCCGGTTCGCGGACAGGACGGCCTCGGTGCGGGCGTAGATCTCCCGCAGCTTGGCCTCGACCTGCTCACCGAAGGGCCGGTCCGAGTCGATGGACGCCTGGCCCATCTGGTGCTCGATCATGCTCAGCCGGGACGCGAGCGTCTCGCCCATCGCGGCCGAGGAGATGTTGCTCGACACCAGCAGGGTGGCGCTGCGCAGGTCACCACCGACACCCACGGTGTTGTCGCCGTCGAAGAACATCCGCTCGCCGGCGAGCGAGGCGAGGGAGACCATCACCTGGACCTCGATCTCCGACTTCCACATGAACATGCGGTCCTCGACCGCGACGTGCGCGACGAACCCGCCGACTCCGCCACGCCGCTCGATGGTCGCCAGGTCGATGACCCGTCCGCGCTGGGTGCGGTAGGCGACGACGGCGTGGCAGGCCTCGTGCAGCGCGATGCTGTGCCGCTCGCGGGCGATGTGCTCGTGGTCGTCGGCGAGGCCGTACTCCTTGACCACCCGGGCCCGCAGCATGTCCTGCCAGGTGATGATCTCGCGGCCGTCCTTGACGGCCTGCACCAGCGCCTCGTTCACCGTGTCCTTGATCGTGGCGCCGGTGGCCTCCGGGCTCATGATGGCGAGGCGCTCGACCTGGTCCGGGGTCAGCTCGTGGCGCACCTTGGCCAGGTAGCCCTCGAAGGTCCGGATCCGGCCCTCCTTGCTGGGGTAGCCGACCTTGTAGATGCGGTCGATGCGCCCGGGCCGCAGCAGCGCCTCGTCCAGCGACTGGGGCATGTTCGTCGCCATCATCACCAGGATGCGGTACTTCGGCGGCGGCTTCGGACGCATGCCGAGGGTCCGCCGGACGATCCGGTTGAGGAATCCGCGGGGCTTCTTCAGGCCGGACATCTCGGTGAGCAGGGCCTGCAGGGTCCCGTCGGCACCGGACCCGCCCATCCCCCCGCCCATGACGAAGTTCTCGCGCTGGGCGTGGTCGCGGGCGATCTGGGCCCGGGCGAACGAGTCCAGGTAGGAGAAGCCGTTGCAGGCGTCCACGGACTCCGCGCCCACCGGCACGCCGAACGGGTTGTGCCCGGTGGAGAAGGCCGCCGCTCCCGCGCCGAGCTTGCCGCCGCCGCTGAAGCCACCGGCGAGCTGACCACGGTTGCCGAGCGTGTCGGCCTCGTCGAAGAAGACGATCACGCCGCCGTAGCGCAGTGACAGCTTGCGCAGCTTGCGGAACAGCGACTTCACCTTCATGATGCCGACGCCCATGAACATCGCCGAGAAGGCGCCCGGGTCGACGAAGACGTAGGGCTTGCCCGTCTCGCCGGCCACCGCCTCGGCGATCAGCGTCTTGCCCGTGCCGGGCGGGCCCCACAGCAGAATGCCGCCGGGGACGTAACCGCCCCTGTCCTCGATCTCCTCGGGGCGCTCCAGGTAGAAGACGTTCTCCTGGACCCGGCTGACGACGTGGTCCTGGCCCCAGACGTCGGCGAAGCGGGTCTTGATGTCCTCGGGGAAGTAGACCTCGACGCCGCCCTTGGAGAGGAACCAGAAGATGGCGACGAACTGCCCGACGACGACCACCAGCAGCAGCACCATCTGCAGGACGAGCGGGATGGCCTTCCACGCCGCGCCGGGCAGGCCGACCGTCGCCTCGAAGATGGACTGGTCGACGATGCGCGCGTAGACGAACAGGAACAGCGCGAACGCGGCCACGACCTTCAGTGCCCGGCTGGCCCGGTACCGGTTCCAGTCGTTGAAGCGCAGCAGCCGGCGCTCGGCGCGGCCGAACACCTTGTCCGTCCAGAACACGTAGTACCGCGACGACCGCTCGCCGAGGAAGATGTGGATCTGGTGGACCACCTCGAGCCCGAACAGGGCCAGGATCCACCAGCTCGACCGCGACTGGATGCGGAACGCGTCGCCCCAGGTCATCAGCGGGTTGCCGGAGACGTCCGCCGCGACCACGAAGGCGAAGAGCGCGCCGAGCAGGAGCAGGAACTTGGTTCTGTCCCACAGCGCCGCGGGACGTCGGCGCGGCGCGGTCGAGGAGTCGGAAGCGGCGTCGCCCGCGGTGGTCTCCCCCGCGGGCGCGGAGGAACCCGAACTGGTCGCCCGGTCGGTTGCGCTCATGCCTACTGCCCTCGGTCCGTCGGCTTGATGGTGAACGAGCCCGTGACCTCGCCGATCTGCCCCCCGTGCTGGGTGTAGCAGAGCGCTGAACAGGCCAGGACGAGCTGGTAGAGCACGGTCTGGTTCTGGTCCAGCAGGCTGGTCTGGTCGATGGTGACCAGCCCGGCCGCGGTGGCGACCTGGTAGATCAGGTGCACGCCGTGGACGCCGCTGTCCTGCGCCACCTTCTCGTCGGCCAGGAGCAGGAAGCTGGGCGCGAGGCGCGCGCCGTACGGGTCCTGGCGGACGGCCTCCTCCTGCGCCGCGACCGCGTCGTCGACGGTGACCACGAAGTTGCGCAGGTCGTTCGTGGAGACCGCATTGGCCTCCTCCGGAAGAAGATGCCGAACCTGGACGAAGCCCTTCGGCAGCGGCGCGTCGGGAACGAACAGACTGGTCTCGTCGAACTTCTCGGCGGCATCCAGCCCGACGACCCACTCGCGTGACATCAGGCCGCGCAACATCTCGGGGCTCACATTGCGGGCGTCGATGCCGAACAGGGCCGGCCCGGGCATCTCCTGATACGTCCAGGCCGCCGGCACCTTCAGGAACGCGCCGTCATCTTTGTTCGTCACATAGTCGTAACTAGACGCCCCGCACCCGGAGATCAGGACGAGCAGCGCCACCACCGCGGCGACGGCCAGTACCGGGGCTGACCTCGGCCTCGACCCTGGCCGGGGTCGTGGCAGCGGTCGCGGCCAGCGGCCACGACTTGTAACCTCCACGGCGATCCTCCAGCCTCGCGAGGTCGATCCCATGGTGCGACACCGGGCCATGGATACACCGTTGACCGGCGGGTCGGGCCATGGATCTCTCATTTCCCACGGTAAGTGTGACTCATTCCGGCGCACCGCCGAAGAGCCTTCACCGGAAAGAGGCATTGCGGGTACCCTCCGCTGTCGCGGCCGGCTCCCCCGGTTCGCTTCCGACGTCGGGTTCCACCCTGCGTCGCGTCTCTGTCTGCCGCCAGTCGGGCGGTTGACAACACCCCACCGTCTGGACAGTTCCGGCGACGGGGGCACACTGTGGTGCATGGCGCATTACCGGCGCGGACGCAAGGTTCCAGCGCTACCCCCGGTGCGCAGGCACATCGTCGGCGGCCTGACCGTGGTGGCCGTGTTCGTGATGGTTGGCCTGACGGTGTGGCGCCCACTCGCGGCGCTGCCGGCCCTCGTCGTCATCGCCGCTCTCGGCGTGCTGGACTACGTGATCGTCACGACGTCACCGGCCGCGCGGAACCTGCCCTCCGGCCCGCTGAGCGGCCGCGAGCTCGACTGGGAGTCCGGGCTGATCGAGGCCGCGCCCGGGCTCGTCGACGCCCCCACCCAGATGCTGCCGCGTCTCACCTTCGGCTACCCCCGCGACGACGCCGAGGACGTCCCCGAACCAGACGCCGAGGACGTCCACACGATGGCCATCGACATGCGCGGCTACCTGGACGAGACCGGCCCCGTCCGCATGCACTAGCCGTCGTGCACTAGCCGTCGTGCTTGGAGTCGTGCTCGGGTAGGAGGGCCAGCACCGTGTCCGCGGCGGCTCGGACGTCGGCGGCGCTGCCGCCACGGCGGCCGGCGGCCAGCCCGACCAGGAACCCCGTCAGCGGGGCGGCGGGGCGCGCGACGCCGTGGGCGACATCCCGGGCGAGGTCGAGGATGAGCGTGGCGTCCACGGAACCGGGTTCCAGGCCGAGCGCGGTGCTCGCCCGGCTCACCCACTCGTCCAGAACATCGCCGAGACGCTGAGCCTCGCCACCGGCCGCCCCGGGTGCGGCCGCCGCACCAGTGCCTGCGGGGCGCTCGGCCGCCGAGGGCCCGCCCGCCTCGTTGTCGTCTGTCATCAGGGCATCGTGCCCGAGCCGTGCGTTCCGGGGACCGCCCGGGCCCGGGCCGCCGCCAGCGACGCCGGGTCGTCGCAGTCAAGGCAGGCGTCGGCGGTGGCGGGGACGGTCCGCACATCCCGCCCGGCCAGCAGCGAGCGCACCGAGCGGCCCGCCGGGTCCGCCGGCAGGGCGGCGCGCAGCGCGGCGGTGCCCCAGGCCGCCGCAAGGTACTGCGGCCGGCCCGCCGGATC
This sequence comes from Frankia sp. Hr75.2, assembly GCF_949319125.1. Taxonomy (NCBI): domain Bacteria; kingdom Bacillati; phylum Actinomycetota; class Actinomycetes; order Frankiales; family Frankiaceae; genus Frankia; species Frankia sp. Hr75.2. The sequence goes on from NZ_CASGGV010000044.1 coordinate 118,387, forward strand.
GGCCAGCACCGCCACGTCGGCGTCACGGTGACCCGGTGGCTCGCCGCGCAGCGATCCGAGAAGGTCGGCGAGCTCCGCGGCGCCGATGAAGGGCAGGTCGACCGCGAGTACCGCTACCAGCGGGGCCTCGACGAGCCGCAGCCCGGCGGCGATGGCGGCGACCGGCCCGCCGCCCGGCGGGTCCTCGCGGGTCCAGCGGACCGACCGGGAACCGGGCCGGGCCGGGCGCGGCGGCCCGACGATGACGATCCGCTCGGCCGCGCCGGCGGCGGCGAGCACCCTGTCCAGCAGCCGCAGGCCACCGACAACGGCGCTGGCCTTGTCCTGGCCGCCGAGCCGCCGGGAGTGGCCGCCGGCGAGGACCAGTGCGTCCCACGGTTCGCCCAGCTCCCCCGACGGCGACGGCGAGAGTGACGTCACCCGCCGATCGCCGACATCGGCCGGGCCGGCTGGTGGAAGCCCGGCGTGTCGATGCCGTGGCCGGCGTGTTTCCCCCACACCGCGCGGACCCAGCGGTCGGCGAGGTCGTCGTCGGTGGCGCCGGACCGCATCGGGCCGCGCAGATCGGATTCGTCCCGGGCGAACAGGCAGTTGCGGACCTGCCCGTCCGCGGTGAGCCGGACCCGGTCGCAGGCCGCGCAGAACGGCGCGGACACCGAGCCGATCACCCCGACGGTGCCCGGCCCCCCGTCGACGGCGAACAGCTCTGCGGGTGCGCTCCCCCGCCCCGGCAACGCGGTCAGGACGAACTCCGCCTCCAGCCGGGTCAGGATCTCGCCGGCCGTGATCATCTCGGTGCGGCGCCAGCCGTGCTGGGCGTCCAGCGGCATCTGTTCGATGAAGCGCAGCTCGTAGCCGCGCGCGAGGCACCAGCGCAGCAGCGGCGCGGCCTCGTCGTCGTTCAGGCCACGGAGGAGCACCGCGTTCACCTTCACCGGGATCAGCCCGGCGTCTGCCGCGGCGGCGAGGCCGGCCAGGACGTCGTCGAGCCGGTTCCGGCGGGTGATCCGGGCGAAGCGCTCCGGGCGAAGCGTGTCCAGGGAGACGTTGACGCGGTCCAGGCCGGCGGCGGCGAGCGGGCCGGCCAGGCCGGCCAGGCGCAGGCCGTTGGTGGTGAGCGAGAGCTCGGGCCGGGGCGAGAGCGCCGCCATCCGCTCGACCAGGCGCACCAGCCCCGGACGCAGCGTGGGCTCGCCGCCGGTCAGCCGGATCTCGGTGACGCCCAGCCGGGCCACCGCGATCGTGACCAGCCGCAGGATCTCGTCGTCGGTGAGGAGCAGCGGGTTCGGCAGCCAGTCGAGCCCCTCGGCGGGCATGCAGTAGCTGCAGCGGAGGTTGCACCGGTCGGTCAGCGACACCCGAAGGTCGGTGGCGACCCGCCCGTGGGAATCGGTCAACCGCATCTCATCAGAGTAGGTGCCCTCAGAACAGGACACACGCGTTGTCCGGCCCACCCCGGGCGATCTCCGGTCCCGCCTGGAGCGGCATGGACGTCCGCCGGAGACCGGGCTCACCACCGAAAGCGCCCGCCGCCGCCACGGCTTCGGGCGGGCCTGCGAAACTACGACAGGCACAACCAGGCCAGGCACGGCTCGGCACGACGCGGCACCCGGGGTCCGGGGCACGACCGCTCGGCGCCCGCCGCGCCGGGCCTCACCGATTCCCTCGCCTCCGCCGGAGGTACCGGAGGTCGCGGGCTCCCGCCGGGAGGCCGCGCCGCCGCCAGGAGAGCGACGTACAGCGACACATGCGGGAGGACGGCGCAATGCGGGTCTTCGGGGTCGACATCGGTGGGACGGGCATCAAGGGCGCCCCGGTCGACATCGAGGACGGCACGCTGGCCGCGCCGCGGTTCCGGCTCCCGACGCCGCAGCCCGCGGACCCGGAGTCGGTCGCGCGGACCGTCGCGGAGGTCGTCGCGCACTTCGAGTGGACGGGCCCGGTCGGCGCCACGTTCCCGGCGGTGATCAAGTCCGGGGTCGCCCGCACCGCCGCGAACGTCGACGAGGCCTGGATCGACACCGACGTCTCCGCGGTGCTCGGCGGGGCACTCGGGCCGGCGCTGGCCGGCTCGGAGGTCGCCGTCGTCAACGACGCCGACGCCGCCGGGGTGGCCGAGATGGCGTTCGGCGCCGGCCGTGACACCTCCGGCCTCGTCGTCATGACGACGTTCGGCACCGGGATCGGGACGGCGCTGTTCCTGCACGGCCAGCTCGTACCGAACACCGAGCTGGGACACCTGGAGATCCAGGGCCACGACGCGGAGACGCGGGCGTCCGAGGCCGTCCGGGAGCGTGAGGATCTCTCCTGGGAGAAGTGGGCCAAGCGGGTCAACCGCTACCTGAGCACCCTCGAGGCCCTGTTGTGGCCGGATCTGATCATCATCGGCGGCGGCGCCAGCCGGAAGGCGGAGAAGTTCTTCGACCACCTCGAACTGCGCACGAAGGTGGTGCCCGCCCAGCTCCAGAACGAGGCGGGCGTCGTCGGGGCGGCGCTGTACGCCGGTGGTGACCAGACCCGCGCCCGGCCCGCCCCGCGCCCGGCCCGACGGCGCGGGCCGGCGACCCGGCCGCCCGGCGGCCGTCGCCCCTGAGCGCCGGCCCCGGCGCCCGGCGGGTGGGCACGATCATGCCGCCCGGCCGGGTGGGCGCCGGGGCGGTGATGCGTCACACCCGGGCACGGGACGGGCCCCCGACGTGTTCAGAACCCTCAGCGAGGGTCAGACTGTGCGTGTCGCCCGCCGCAATGCGACCGTCCGGCGCCATCGATGGCAGGCTGTCATCTACCGGGACGCATGGCAGCGAGGCGGTTTCGCGCGCACTCGTGCGCCGGTGCGCCCTCGGGGTGTCCG